>JAOZSF010000160.1 GCA_029939815.1 bacterium | reverse complement strand
CAATTTCTACTGCCGCTTGGACAGGCGATTCGGATTCCGGCATATCGGCTTCAAAAGTATATACCCATAAAGTTAATTTCGCGACATCTACAAACATAACAATTAACGGTGTTACTTTTGACGGCAGTCCCTCAAATCTTATGTCAGGCGCAAACTGGGAACTGAGAACAGAAACGCCCGGAGGAAGTTATACTGCCTTCGACCTGTATGCAATTTTCAGCAATAATTTTAATGTTACGCCGCAAAGTCAATTTTTAATAACTAATATTCTTTATAATGGTGTCGATTCGGGCGGTCTTACACTCACAGGATTGGACCCGGGAAAAACTTATACTCTTAAACTTTACAGTGTCGGCAACGATTATCTCGCGCCAAACGGTCGCCCGGTCTTCTTTTCTACAAGCGACGGTGGAGCAATAACTCTTGAAAATCAAAATGAATTTGGAGTCAATAACGGGCAGATTTTAACTTACAGTTATGTTGCTCCTGAAAGCGGAGTGTTTTCAATTTCCGCTTCACATACAAATCTGCCAAATGCGGTATGGATATGGTATGCTTTCAGCAATGAGATTTCCCCGCCGGCGGCGCCGGCAGCGATTACGGCATCGCAGGGCGATTTCACGAGTAAAATTAATGTTTCGTGGACTGCGATCAGCGACGCCGATTCTTATTCATTATTAAGATCGTTAACCCCTGATACAAACGCAGCAACGGTTATTTCCGCTTCAATTACAACAAATGTTTTTGATGATACAACGGTTGCGCAGGCAACGTACTATTATTATTGGGTGAAAGCTTGCAACATTGGAGGGTGCAGCGCACTCACCGGTCCGGCTGTCGGATTCACTTCCAGCCCTAATCCTCCTGATAAACCAACAAATTTATCTCCGACAGGTTTTTCTGAAGAAGCCGCTCCGGTTGATTTATCAGCTTCCTCGTATTCCGACCCGGGCGGTTATGTTTTTGCGGCAAGCCGCTGGCAGCTTTCTGATTCAACCGACTTCTCATCACCTTCTTGGGACTCCGGAAACATTAATCCGCTTACGTCAATTACTGTGCCAAAGAACGCTACAGTTTCCGCAACAAATTACTGGCGAGTAAAATATAGAAACGAATTTAATACATGGAGTGAGTGGTCGGACGCGACATCATTTATTTTAACGTCCGCGCCGATTGCTTCCGCGACAGTTTTTATGGATAGTTTCAGTGTATCAAAACCGGGAGATGTAAACTCGGATTATAATCTGCCGTGCAGGCAATCAGGTGTTGCTTCACCTGAAATGTATCTTTATTCCGGGACAACAAAACTCGGCGCAGATTCTTCCACGCCAAATAAACTTGAACTTGGCGTCAACGCCGGCTGTTCTCCCGCGCACAGTTTTCAAGAAGCATCAAATTTCAAAATTGAATTCGATGTTAAACTGCATAATTTTGACAATTCACCGGATTGGCTTTCATGTTCATTCGGCAGGGAAGAAAGTTCTGTTTTTACTCCTTGGGGTGGAACAGGAATTTCAGCGCTGTTCTTCGAAAACTCGGCTTTTGCTTTATATAACGATGGACAGGCAATTAGCAGCTTCTCAACTATTCCGGCAAATAAACAGCTTCATGTGACAATTACATCGAGCAGTTTGGCTTATGATGAGGATGATCCTGTTTACTGCAGCGTATTTGTTGACGGTGTGCCGCAGGTTATTGAAAATCCGAGTGTTAATAATAATCGCATGTTTTATTTCACCCGTCTTCAGGATTTTAATAAGAATTACGTCTCATTTTTTAATTTTAATTCTGCCGGTTCTACCACTCCGTCTTTAATTGATGATTTTAAAATAACAGCCGCGCCGACTAATTTTATCACAGTCCATCATTGGACCGGCGATAGTGATTCTTTAATTGACGGAGCAAAGACATATACCCATCTTGCCAATTTTAATGGTCCAAACGTTGACATAAACGGAAAAACTTTTATCGGCACAGGCACTATCACTAATAATGATGTGAACTATAATGGTATGACAACTAACGGTTGGACTTTGTTTGATTCTTACTATTGGGTGGCTTTCAGAACTGAAACCGTGTCATCATTTCTGTCGGGTGGTTCCAAAGACATCGGCGAATACGGCGTTATTGGCGCGGGTACTATCGCGGTTAAGCTTCACGGATTAACTCCATATTCTTCAAACACATTGTATCTTTATTCTCAGGTTCGCGCAGGCGCAGTAGGAACAGATATTTTATTTCAAAACAGTTATTTCGGTGTAGATGATTTTATTGATGTCGATCAGTTCGGCGACGGAAGCGGAATAATTATTCAGATTGACTATATAGCTGATAAGAACGGTAATTTTACCGTTATGGCTTCGCCGGAAAATATTGACAACAGATTCTATCTCTGCGGATTGGCTAATATTGAGACATCGGTGAAACCGGCTGAGTTAAATGTTGACTGCGCTCTCGACTTCGGAGAAGTTGCCATCGCAGGAAGTAAAACTTTATCTATCGAAATTAAAAACATCGGCAGCGGCGAAGTTTCCGGGAATATTTCCGGATTAATTGCTCCTTTCTCATCTGCCGGTACAAGTTATTCCGCGACACCTGCCACCAATGATTTCCTGAACATCACTTTTCAACCGGATGAAAATATTTCTTACACAAATGTGATAACACTTTCAGGCAGCGGCGGTTCTGCTCAGGTAACATTATTTGGAACCGGCGTTCCTGAGCCGGCATTGTTTCCGTTTATATTTTTATATTTCTTTCTTAAGAGTTTCTTTAAAAATCGAAATTGAATCAATTTTATGAAAGTTTATAAATTGTCCGTTATTCTTTTTTTGCTGACAATAAATGTTTTCGCAATTGACAGAATAACCGCAAAAAACGGAACATTCCTTAATTCAAAAACCGGTGAACTGTTTAGCCCGCGCGGCTATAATTACGTGCGCTTGCAAAACGGCGGCAGTGAACATTCTAATTTCGACCCGCGATACTATAATTCGGCTGAAATTGATGCAATGTTCATCGATCTTAAAACAAACAATTTAAATATTGCGCGCGTTTTTTTGGATACAATAGTTTCTAACAGTCTTTTTGAATCTCATTTTGCAACCGAATTTTATAAGCCCTACATCACTAATGTCGTTGATTTTTTGAGGCGCGCAAAAAATAATGACGTCTATGTTATCTTCGCGTTTGATATGTGGGGACCGCCGGAAGCAAGCTGGCTGTATATCGGGAATCCTAATCAGCCAAATGTTACCGGCGTTAATAATTTGTTTTTCAGAAACGGTTCTGTCGAAACGAGGACTAATCTTATCTGCTCGTTTATACGTGAAATCAAGTCGTTCGATCCTTCCGTTTTACCCGCAGTTTTTTCTTACGAAGTGCAAAACGAGCTGCATTACAACGATAATTACGAACCGCTTTCTCTGACAAACGGAACTTTTACTTATTACGGAATAAATTATGACTTATCTTCTGACGCCGATAAGCAAAAACTAATGGACGCGCACGGGAAAAAATTATTAGACTCGTTGGCTTATGGTGCAAAACTTATTGACGCAAACGCTATGATTAGCGCTAACGTTTTTACTTTCAATGCCGTGGGCCGACCGGGTCCGGTTTACCATTCAAGCGACCCGACGAACGACCCGAGAATACCGGCTCGTCCTGATCTTCTGGCAAAAACCAAAACTGATTACGTTGATATTCACCTTTACCCAAGCAGTTCAACATCTATTTCTGAAGATTACGCCAGTATAAGTTTTGATTCTGTGCGGGAAGATTGCGCGCGTGCCGCAAAGCCTTTGTTTGTCGGTGAATTCGGCGCAAATTCAAATATTTATTCTTCTATTTCAAGTGCGGTAAACGTCTCAACAAATTCCGCGAAACGTTTTTTTAATGACGGGTTTTCCGGCTGGGCTTTTTGGACTTACGACACTTTTGAACAAGCGGGATATTGGACTTCCAAATCTGAGGACTCAAGTATTTTCAATTCACTTTTACCGATTGTCCAAAATAATTTTTACACAAACGGAGTCGTTTATTTATCAGATTCTTTTGATGTTTCGTCCGGCGGTGGAAATGTTAATTATCAGCTTTCCGCTCGCCAGTCGGGTATTTTATCTACTCTGAATTATGTTTATTCAGGAAATATCGCTGTTACAAATTCTGGAACTTTTGCCGGTAAATGCAGAATGAACGCTTCCGCTTCTTCCGCCAATTTCTCACCTGACGCTTCCATTACCAATAACAGAAATTTTATAATTGAAGTTAATTTTTCTCATCAAACCTTTAATTCGAACACATGGTTCGGCATCTGTTTCGGCAAAAACAACTCTTTGGCAGCGCCTTGGTATCCAAGCGGTATGACAATCATTTTCCGTGACAACGGTGTTTATACTTTTTTTGACAACAATGTCGAAATAGCAACCGGTAATTATAATATGTCCGAAAATGTGAACGTCAGGATTTGCTCTTCGCAACTCAAATACGGAGATGATGCTTTGGTAGCCGTTTATGTAAATGATTTGCCGGTAATCTTAAATTCTTCACTCGGGGCTTATATTGTTTCTCACAAATCCGGATTTTCGACAAATTACGTTACTTTTATGGCTTACGTAAATTCCGATGTCTTAATTGATGATTTTAAAATATCAATCCCGGAAAATTACGGACCGTATATTTCTCCCTGGTTCGCTGATTGGGATTCAGGAATCGCAAACACAAACACTTACACTCATGCTGTTAATTTCACAACCGAAAATGATGTTGCTGTCAACGGTGTGATCTTTTCCGGCGTTGGAGCAGATCTTTCAGGAAGCAACTGGGAACTAATCAGTCCGTCAAATAATTTTCATAACACTTACATTAATGATTTGGGTGTCGATAATTTCTTATCCGGCAGCAGTTTTTTTCTCACAACCGGCGCGGTTTATTCTTCCGACTATTCTTCAACGCTCATTCTTTCAAATCTTAACACGGCAACGCCTTATGAACTAACTGTTTTTGGCATGGGCTATGATGAAGACAGTCGTGTTTATCTCTCAGGCAGTGACGGCGGAATTATCAGAGATTTCTCCATGGCAAGATTCGGAACAGGTTTCGCGCAAAAAATCACATACAAATACTATCCTGATGATAACGGAAATTTTTATCTTACCGAATCTTCAGTACCCGGAAATTCAACAAACCAATGGCTGTGGTTTGCGTTTGCCAACCGGGCGTTAATCGTTGTGCCGGAACCCAATTTTATTTTATTCATTTTATTTTTGTTTTTTTTCCGCAAATCAAAATAAAAAAATTTTGTTTTGATATAATATACATTTAAAATATAACCC
>JAOZSF010000159.1 GCA_029939815.1 bacterium | reverse complement strand
ACCTTGTGTTCCGTCATTAGCAAGCAGTTCATTAAAACAGACCGCTTCGACGCCGTAAGAACCGCCAATCGTTGAAAGAACATGGTTTTGGTCGCGATAATCAATTATATTGACAGCGAGCTGGTCAAGCGCTCTGGCATTATTTTGAAAAGGAACTAACTTATTAGCTTTTATCAGGCGGCGGCGGCATTGACGCGCGGTAACGGCGTTTATGTCCGAAGGCTGGTCATTTGGCAACGTAGGTGAGCCCGGATAATCAACGGAATAAAGAGTAGCGCGGCGGGGAAATACTCTTAATAATCTCCGCTGTTCTTTTGTTAAGATTTCTGTTCCTGTGTTAAATAAAGGTGAAGTGGCGTCAATTATAGAAGAAAAGACTTTATCATCCCCTTTTGGGAATTTAACATCGTATTCCTGCGGGTCATCTATCCCCTCGTCATATTCATCAATTATTCCGTTTGCGTTATTATCAATTCCATCGGACATTAAGAAAACGTTATTTTTGTCATCATCTCCGCGCATTCCGGGCAGTTTATTTGGCCCATAACGATAATCCAATATTTTTTTTGTGTATTTCGGCGGCATGCCAAGTGCATGCGGCAGAGAGATTTCACTTGTTCTCCAACCGCTGCCTTTTGACGGTTTTAGCAATGCGGCGGTATTGATATTAACTTTAGCGGCTTCGTCCTCAACGATTATTTCGTAACGTCCCTGCATCGCCCCGCTTTCGTCATAAATATAATACCAGTTGTGTTTTGGTTTATTTAAGGTTTCGGATTTATCTTTCTGTTTATTTAAATGTATAACCGGCTTTCCAAACTCCTCAAAAAGGAAATCGTTATTTGAATCGCCAAGTTTAGTATCTAAACACTGAGAGGTCTCAATAATTGCTTTAACGTGTTCGATTCCTGAATCTACTATGAGGTTAACTTTCTGCATTTCGAACTGTGTATTAGCTGATTTCTGTTCAATTCCTACAAGAACCGACATTGTAGAAGCAAGAATAGCGAGAACAACGAGGATTGCAAGAACAGCGACTAAAGCTATTCCATTTTCCAATTGAAGCGACATTTTTGATTTCATAATTTTAAGTAATATAGGTATAAAAAATAATAAAATAAAGATTTTAGTTATTATAACATTTAATTGTATTTATTAGAATGTCAAAAACACTCTTGTTTAGTGCTTCTTTGTATTAAAAACGTCAAAAATATGTCTATTTATCGCACTTAATAATTTTAAGCTAAAACTTTCGGCAAGTAGAAACAAAAGATTATTTATCTTTTCAACTCATGAATTTGAATGCCGCCAAGCTAAAAAATTGTTATTCGGTCTATTTTGCGATTTCAGTGAATAAATTCTGTTTATGCGATAAATTGACATGTTTTCATGTTTTTTCATACAATAATCAAGAAAATCGGCGCTTTTACAACATGGTATTTTATCTGTCCTTCTGTTATAATTTATAGTCATACAATATTATAAATTTAAGTTTTACATTCTTATAATTGAGTCAATCTTTAAATAAACATGAAAAAAAAACATCCCGCGAATAATGAATTGAAAGAAGTTGCTGATTTACCTACTGAACAGGCGGATCTTGCTAATGTCAACACTTCGCCAACAATAGTTAATCAAACCGACATTGAGGTTGACCCCGAAGCTGATAAAGATGCCGGCACCAAAGAAATCGTTGCGTATGTTCTTGGCGGCACAGCCAATCAAATAGCAAGTTCAGATTTATATTTAAAGCAGAATCTGATGATGTTTGTTTTGAATCTAAATCCTGTTTTAATAAGTTTTATGGGCGTGTTCGGGATGATTTGGGATGCAATAACCGACCCGATCATGGCTAATATTTCTGATAACAGTCGTAACAGGTGGGGCCGACGCCGTCCATTTATTCTCTTTGGCGGTGTAGTAGCAGCTATCGCCTCAATTTTCATTTGGTATTATTTCCCGCGAACCGATAAAATCAAAAAGAACAAACCTGACATTCCTGTTGTTTCTCAATCGGATGATTCATTAGAAAAATTTGGGAATATGATGTCCGGATACGGTATTTCTAAAGTAAAGCTAAAGTTAAATATTTCCAACAATTATATTTTTGTAAGCAATGGGAAAACAAACGGGTTAGATGATATTGTTAAGAATTCATTGAAGAAAATGAAGGCGGGGATTTCAATTGTTGATGACAAAAATGAAAAGGCGCTGCCGCTGACTTTATCAACAAAAGGTTTTGAAAGCAATCCGCCGGACGATAAAATAATCGGTCGGGAGATGTCGTCTTCTGTTTCACTCGGTAAAAATATTACCGTAAAAAACAATTTAAAGATTGAACCTGAATATGAGGAAAACAGATCCATTTTCAAAGTCTTGGAAGATATTATAAAGTCCAGACACAAATACATCGGGTTGAATTTCGATGGTTATGATATCGATTTTAACTTTAATACTTTTGAACAATCCGGGCTTTATCGCGCGAGGGTGTCTCTTTTAGAAAAGACTATAATAGAAGCGCTTGGCAAATATTACAAGCTGCCGTACTGGAAAGTTTTCCCGAAAGTATCCGATCAGAAAGAAAAGTTAAGAAATACACTTCTTATATCAGACAACATTTCAACTCAGCGACTTCAGGGGTTCAGCAGATCTGACATTAACATTTATGATAATATATTAGATTCTTTAATTTCCTCTATTGAAAAAAGAAAGAAATATAATGAAATTAAAGAAGCGCTAAACAAAAAGGTTGTAGATGAAAATATTAAAGAAATCCTTAAAAATCAAAAGTTAGACGAAAAACAAATAACCGCTTTTGAAAACGGTTTTAAAGCCGGTAAACTCTCTAATGAACAGATTAACGAGATTAATAAAAACTGGTTGAAAGTCTCGCCTGAAGAGATTGCAGAAGCTAAAAAAGAGTTATTGAAAGAACATAACGGAGATTTATATTCTGCCTATAAAGACTTGCATACTAAAGTTATTTTATATGGGCTGGGTCATAAAATAGATATGAATAACTATGCTTTTTCCGATGAAGATAATAATACAATAAGTAATTTATTGAAAAAAGGCGTTTTAATTTCCGGAACTAATTTGTATTCTTTACTGTGGAGTGAGTTAAGCAATCCTTTCGACAAATCAGAAGTGAAAGTAAAGTTGGATCCTATTGACGGAGCAATGGGATCACTTCGTTTTTTAAAATCATCATCTTTTTTGAATAAATTTAACAATCCGAAATTCAAAGGTGAAAAACCGGGTATGCTACAGAAAGTTATTGCGGGATTGCATGCTTACGGTAAAGATCCGCGTGATGACAAAGTTTTCCTTTACATGATGATTGCGTTAATTATAATGGCAACCTTCAATACAATCGGCGGTGTTCCTTATTATGCTCTCGGAATTGAGCTGGCGCCTTCTTATAACGGTCGAACCAAATTAGTGGCTTTCCGTTCTGTTATGGGGCAGATTATCGGTTTCACGCGGCCTTGGTTGTTTCCTTTTGTTCTTCTGCCGTTCTTTATCGATGCAATTGACGGGGCTTTTTATCTTGCGATTGTTTGTGCGGCAATCGCAATTCCGCTTCTTGTTTATTCCGTTACACATACAAAAGAGAGGATTAAACTTGACATAACCAAAAAGAAAATTCCTTTTTGGACATCCATTAAATACACACTAAAAATACCTGAATTCTGGCGGGTTGTTGCTCTATATTTTATTATGCAAAAATCTCTCGGAATTTTTAGAATGGTTGGCGGATACCTCATTATTTATTATGTCTTTAACGGCGCTTTGCTGCAAGGAGCTTCCTATATTGCGATTGTCGGTTCATTAGGAATCGGATTAGCATTGCTTAATGTTCCCTTTATTGCCTGGATTTGTAATAAATATGAAAAACATAACGCACTGCGCTTTGCTATTGTTATGATGATGATTGGCACCGCATTAAACTGGTGGTGTTATAATCCTAACCATCCGGCTCTGCTTTTCATTGTTCCGTTTTTCTTCTCTATTGGTATTTCAAGCATGTATAATGTTATGAGCACTATGATGGCTGATGTTACCGATGTTGATGAACTCAGAACCGGTTCAAGAAGAGAAGGAATGTTTGGCGCTATGAATGCCACCATTATGAAAGCAACAGGTCCGATTGGAGCTGTTGCCGCCGGAATTGTTGTTGTTATGTGCGGGTTTGATGTGGACCTTGGTCCTTTTCAAAAAGAGGGTGTATTCACAACTATGCGTCTTATGTTCAGTTTTGCTCCGACAGTCTTGTTGTCTTTTTGTTTGCTGCTATTGTATAAATATCCTTTGACAAGAAAAAGGATGTATGAGATTAAAGCTATATTAAAAGAAAGGCGTGCATCCGGAAAAGAAAATGTTATCGCCAACAATTAGTTGCCGCGCTTTTTGAAAGATGCATATAATTAACACTTTACTTCCAATTTTTCTAATAGTTTCCCTCGGGTCATTATTAAAATGGAAAAAGGTTTTCCCGGAAGATTTTTTTAAAGGTCTTGGGAAGCTCGTTTTCTACGTTGGATTGCCGTTATTATTATTCGACAAGATTTCCACTTCGGTTCTTAAAATCAATGAGACGTGGAAGATTTTTGTTGTTATTTTAATTGCATTGATTATTATTATTTTAATTGCCGGCTTGATTGCACGCATATTAAAAGTCCCGAAAAAAGCTGTCGGCACATTTGTGCAAGCGGCTTTCAGAGGTAATTTCGCGTTTGTAGGGTTGCCGGTAATCTTTTATGCTTTTGGCGCGAATGGTGATAAAATGTCAAAAATTGCCGTGCTCGCCATGGCTCCTTTAATCCCTCTTACTACATTTGCAAGTTTATTAATTCTTATTTCTTTTGGGGATGATAAATCAAAGATATCGTTTAAGGATATTTTTATCAGAATTTTAAAAAATCCTTTGTTTTTAATCACACTTTTTGCTTTGCCGTTTTCTATTTTTCAAATCCAAATCCCGCCTTTCATTTTGAGATCAACTAAAACGCTTGGGCAGACCGCTCTCCCGCTTGCTTTGTTAAGCATTGGCGCTTCGTTATCAATTGCAAAAATAAAGGGAAATGTTTTGTTGGCTTCTGTCGCGGCAGCATTAAATATTTTTTTACTGCCTCTTATCGGTTATTGTTTGGCAGTAACATTCAGCATGAATCAAAACGAACTTTTAATAACCATGATTTTTCTCGCATGCCCGGCCGCGACGTCTTCTTATGTTATGGTGCAGCAGATTGGCGGTGATGAACATTTAGCGGGGAATGTAGTAATAATAAGCACACTAATGTCAGCTGTTTCTTTATTTATAGTCATGGTTTTATTTTCAACATGAAATAATATTCACCACGGAA
>JAOZSF010000158.1 GCA_029939815.1 bacterium | reverse complement strand
CCGCCGCCGATCCCAACTTTTTTAAACTGCTCAAGTGTATCAGTTATTTTATTTTCCGACATATCGCCGTTCCAGACCCAGAAGATCATGGAGCGAAATTCAGAAGAAGGGTTTTTAAATTCATCTTTCCAGTTTGGCATTTAGATAGAGGTTAGAGGTTAGGCATTTGACGTTTGACAATCACGAAGTAACATGTACTCATAATCATAATCCATATTATTCCCGGTTCAGGAATGTTTGGCGCCAATGGTGTAGACTCCATATCAATAAAATTACCATGGGCGTCCGGCAACCTTCCGAAAGAAATATCGTTATTTTGCTGCCCAAAAGTAACAGAATCCAACAGATAAAAAGTATTATTAGTTTTATAATACAATGCCAGTTCTTCTCCAATACCGGATAGTTTGAAATTAGCGTGCATCGGTCCCTGGTTTGTTTCGCCATCAGCCCAGACAAGAGAATAAGAATTTGTCGCGGCAAAAACATCCGGAAAAGCCCATTTATCTTTTTCAGAAAAATCATCCGTAAGAAAACAGTTTTTTAGAGATTCAATTTTGCTTCCATAATTATATATTTCCACCCAATCATCAAACTCGCCAAACGAGTCAGTAATCGTAGAATCATTAATCGCCATGAGCTCGTTGATAGACAGAGACGGATATTCGGGAATGGCAGATGAAACAACAGTAATGGAATCAGAAACAACAGCCTGTCCCTGAAAGTCATAGCCTATAAAATTCAAAAAATTAGTTCCCGGAATTAAACCGACATTAATATTCCAATTAGTAATAGTATTCCATTCGGGAGAAAGAAGAACCGGATTTCCTTCGATATAAATTTTATTTATATCAATCCATGCAGTTCCATGAATATCAACCGATAGTTCCGAAGTGTAAAAATCCTCACCGTTATTAGAAGTAATTTCAAAATTTACTTTTTCGGGGAAACTGTTTGTTACATGATAGGTTCTACCGTTGACATAAGCAAGAAGAGCGGAAAATTCTCCGGGCTGATTTTCGACAAGAGAATAATAATGATTAGCCCAATAATTCAGATAATCAGAATTAAAAGAAGTG
The DNA here is from genome assembly GCA_029939815.1 of bacterium. GTDB lineage: Bacteria > Auribacterota > UBA3054 > UBA3054 > B51-G9 > B51-G9. The sequence goes on along the minus strand of JAOZSF010000158.1, from coordinate 4,302 downwards.
TCAATAATATTTTTTGCGTGACCATAAATTTTTCTTGTGTTTCTTGGAATATCAATAATTTTGCATAAATTATTTTTGCCGGATTTCCAAAGCGGGTCATCCATATAACTGTTTCTGCAAGCCCAGTCCATATCAATAGGAATGGCAAGAACTTTGTTATCTTCCGGTCGGACATAAAACATATTATTGTGAAAGCCCCCCCCTGCAAGTCCGTGATAAACATCAAAAGCTCCAATAAGCGAAAGAAAGGCATAAGTTCTCATAAACTCATCTTCGTCAATAATATTTCCTATAGAATTTTCCAGGTTAGTGCCGGTTAAGTCAAAAGTTTTGCACATTTCCTTTATTTTAGAATAATCGTCATTCTGCCGATGGTTTCTTATAAGATAATGCCAGCGATGAAATTCTTTGTCATCGCCAAGATTGGAGACATCTATTTTAGTGTTATAACCGCCTACAGCTATAGGTTGTTCCAGGACATGATTCGGCTGTTCTTTCAAGCTTTCCGGGTTGCCGTCTGTCGTGTAAGTAGAAAAATAAATAAGCTCGAATTTGAACAGTTTTCCTTCACTACCGTTTTTATATTGCCCGTCAAAATAATCATTTCCAAAGCGTGCCATGGTAAGAATTCCGGAATCTCTTGTATCGTTTCGAATAACACATACAAGGTCATCATTTGGCATAGGGATGTTTCCGGCGCGGTTAGCGACATGCTTCCAAAGGATTTCTTCCTGGCTGCCACTGGTTCCGATGTTATCCATGTGCTTTCCTGAAACATCTATAGTAATAGACGAATGTACTCCGCGAAAAAGTTTATTTTTTGGAAAAACAAGTTTGTAACCACTTTTTCCTCTACCATAACCGCTACCTTTTAATCGAACTCCTGCATTATAAAAGACATCTTTTTCATCATAAATAATAGTACAAGGCCGCAAAACGTTGCTGACTTTTTCTGTTTTCAAATACATTCTTTCAACAACGCTTGTGTTCATAACAATTCTGATATTATGAGTTGGCAAAGTTGTCGCGTGACCATCTTCTATTTTGTAAAGTGCAGGTGCATCCGAGCCGGCAACCGGATATTGTGATGTTGAGTTTAGGTTGTCAACCGCTTCGATATAAAACTGAACGATTCCTTCAGAAAATCCCGGAATAGTTTCAGAAAAAATATTGTTGGTGGAGATCATAATTTTACTGCTCCAGCTTCCTTCATTCAGCGACCAAAAAAGCCGGGTTGTTTTAATGCCTCTATGGGCATTTATATTCGCGGTAACTGTAACTGCTTGATTAGCTTCAGGAACGGCAGGCGAATGGATAAAATCAGAAAAAACCGGAGGAGCGTTAGAAACGAAGCGTGAGTTTTGCGCGCCGGGAGTTCCTGATTTATCCGGCACATTTAAATACATAGTTTTAGGCACGCGATTAAAGTAAAGGCGTGTATTAAGTTGATTGTTTCCAGCAAGCCATTTTGCTCTGTAAGAAATTTCATAATAATTTCCGGTAGTAACTTCTTTGCCGGACAGAAAAGTTGTCTCGGCATGATTATGCATGTGCTCCGTTGGACCCGTGGCGACAAGTTTCAAAACATTGTTTCCGGAATCATCAAAAGCTTCGCTTTTTTCGTGAGTTCCAAGAAGCCGCCATTTGTCCGTGCCGGAAGCAAAGGCTCCATTTTGCAGGAAAGAAGTTGCAGCGCCATCCGGATCTTCTATAACTTCGATATCGTCAATAAGAATTTCACCTTCGTCAAGCAATCCCATAACAAATTCATGATATTTATCCGGTCGGACAGAGTTATCAGCTATTCCTCGATAAGTATAATTACTCCAGGAAGATTTTAAAGATTCATCGCTTGCCATCCAGTTTTCGGCAATAGAATTATCAGCAAAAGGATTAGTAAGTTCGAGCGAACTACCGCCACCGTCAGCATATTTCGGCCATGGATTTCCGTCAAAATAATGAACTTTATCGGCGGGATTTCCATGCGCGTCAATCAGTTCAACAGGTTCACCGCTATTAGATAGTTTACCTTTAAAGCCGATAAAATCGAAATAAGGATATTGCAGTTGGGGCGGAGTATTTTCGCTTGCGACAACAATATAGCCACCGGGATTAATGATTGTTCCCTGCGGGAATTCAAAATCAACAGCGTTGGCGAGTTTCCAACCGCTGATGTCTATCTGCGAGCTTCCCCGGTTGTAAAGTTCAATCCATTCTTCCGGCGACTCGCCTTCAGAAACTTCTTGAAAAATTTCTGAACGAGAAATAAGTTCCAAACCAAAAACAACATCCCCGCTGTTTTTAGTTGCCTGATGAGTTTCCACGGCAATAATGTTTGTGCCGGAAACAAGAGCGTCAGCCGAAACAATAAACGGCCCGTCAAAAGTAGCGTCCAGTCCGTGTCCTCCTGTAGTTAAATACGAAAGTTCACCTGGTGGAAGCATATAACGATAAATTTCTTTTCCATTAAGATAAACAACAGAGCCGTCATCTACAACAAGGTTCAATTTTAAAGAATGAGGCATTTCTGTTCCATCATTAATAAATTCAGTTCTAAAATAATGAGTTATCGGCGGGTTGCTGATTTCAGTATTTTTAACAGCCGGCAATGGGTCGGGTTCATGGTATAACAACGCTTTCCCCGAAGGCCAGGAAGTGTCATCGTAATCTACTTCGCGCCAGGCAGTTCCGAGATTCGTGCCGGTGTCGTTGTATTTCCAAACATTGTCAATAACAATGTTGGTAATGTAATTATAAACTCCCGGTGTTCCACGAGTATCACGTTGATGATACATTATTTCATTAATAACTATATCATTATTAAAAGAAAAAGAGTTTGAGGCGCCTGGAGTTTCAGAATTCGGATATAACCAATCAGGATTGAAATGATTGAAATGATTTATCCACGATCTGCCTCTCAATTTTTTCTTCGCGGCAAAGGCATCGAGAAGTTCTTTTCCATCAGCAGCGAAAAGATAAATTTTATCGTCTTTTGCGGGTTTAAATCCTAATGCAGAATTATCTAAACTCAAATATCCTTTCGCGGCAATTTCCGTTGCCGGGAAAGTATAAAATAAATTTGTTCCGGAAGAAATGATTTTGCAGTTTTCGAGTTGTGCGATGCTGGTTCCGTAATTATAAAGTTCTATAAAAGAAGTAGAATTTGTAACACTTGAAATTTCATTTAAAACTACCGAAACAGAATGCGAAGAAGAAAAGTTTTGTTCGCCGGGAGTGCCTCCGACAAAAACACTGCAATCCCAGTTTTCCGAAGGCGCGCTTGCTGTGCTTTTATTAATTTTAGCGAGAGAAACACCGGAACCGTCTGCGCCGATAGGCCATTTTCCCCCATCGGAATATTCTAACGAATCCATTAAGCGACCACTATTGTCGCGCAGGTTAATTTTTTCGCCTGAATTGGAAAGCCTGCCTAAAAAAGGTCCGACAACTTTAAAATCATCGAGTCCTGTGGCGGATTTAAGCGCGTCAGGATCAATTGCTACAACAATATAATTCCCGCCGGAAATAATCGTGTCATTAGGGAAAGTATAATCAATACCTGAAGAAAGCCGCCATCCTGATAAATCAATATTTACCGACATTTGGTTATGAAGTTCCAACCATTCTAAAGCATCTTCATTTTCCGCAGGGTGATACATTATTTCGTTGAACACAATAACAGCATCAGCGAGGCAGAAATTCGAGAAAATAAGTAAAAAAATAAAAAGACATTTCATGAGTAAATTATATCATTAGATAAACCAAAAAAGAATGTCAGAAATACGCCACTTTTTACAGTATTTATGGTAAACAAGCGCGAAACATGTTCATTAGCTTTTTAATTGATTATTCAATCATTTCTCTGTAGTGTTTAAGCATATTACAAACTTTTTATCTATAATGGGACTTTTTAAGGGACAACTACTTATTGTAATTTTTTTTCACCTCCGATTGTCCTATTATATTTGTAACAACAATTGTGGAGGGAGAAACTTCCATAATTCCCGCAAAAGCGAAAGAAGTTACGGAGAAAATAACATAAAACATAAAGTTTTGTCGAGAAAATTTCATTTTGATTTAGTTCGTTTAATGTTTTTTAGTTTTGTGTTTTGAATTTTCGACTTCCATTGTCCAATTGCGGAACAAATGACAGTCAACGACATTACTATTCCCATCGGTTCCGGCACGCTGTTACCTTTTACTATAATTACCTGTGTTTGATTTCCTTGTAATAAAAATTCATCGGTGTAATTTGTTTTTGCAATGTCAGGTGTGAAAACCATTGTTATTGCCGATGAAGAA
>JAOZSF010000157.1 GCA_029939815.1 bacterium | reverse complement strand
AGGCGCTGGTTTGCAAAACCAATATTCACCGGTTCGAATCCGGTCGCCGCCTCCAATTTTAATTTTATATCGCTAATGCCGAAGTGGCGGAATTGGTAGACGCCTTGGACTTAAAATCCAATGGGCTTTTTGCCCGTGCCGGTTCGATTCCGGCCTTCGGCACTAGCGATTTTACTTTATATAAAAAGTTTCAATTATAACGGAACAAATTTATGTCACTCTTATCAAGACTTCGCAAAAAAAAATCCGCAATTCCCGATGGTTTATGGATAAAATGCCAAAACTGCGGCGAAATCATATACTCAAAAACTCTTAATGAGGCAAATAAGCTCTGCCCCAAATGCGGCTATCATTACATCTTTAGCGCACGAGAACGTATAGCTTTGCTCTGTGACGAAAATTCTTTCGTGGAACAAGATAAAAATATGACCCCGGGCGACCCGCTGAAATTCGTTGATTCCGTCGCTTACCCTGAAAGACAGGCAAGACACAGTAAAAAGTCGGGCGAATCGGAAGCTGTTGTTACCGGAACCGCTAAAATGAATAATATTCCTATCGCAATAGGCGTTATGGACTTTTCATATATAGGCGGTACTATGGGCTCCGTTGTAGGTGAAAAAATCACGCGTCTGATCGAAACCGCAATCGATAAAAAATTGCCGGTCCTAATATCAAGCGCCTCCGGAGGAGTTCGTATGCAGGAAGCTATTATCGGACTTATGCAGATGGCAAAAACAAGTGCGGCTTTGTACAAATTAAAGCAGGCAAAACTTCCCTTTATTTCTCTGTTGACAAATCCTACAACTGGAGGAACAACCGCCAGTTTCGCTTCTCTAGGTGATGTTATTATTGCGGAACCTAAATCACTCATCTGTTTTGCGGGTCCAAGAGTTATCAAACAAACTATCCGGCAGGATCTGCCCGAAGGGTTTCAGACAGCGGAATTTCTGCTGGAACATGGAATTATTGATATGGTTGTTCCGCGGCCTGAAATGAAAGAAACTATTACCAAAATTCTTTGTTATTTTTTGCATCTACCTATTGAGAAACAAAATGAAGAAAATTCAAGCAAAATAGAATCTTGAATATAATTTATTCACGTTATCCTTTCATAATAAACTAATTTGACTCCCGCATATTATGTTTACCGGCATTATAGAAGAAATCGGCACGGTTAAATCCTTAACCAAATCATTCCCCGCCGCGAGATTATCTATAAATGCCAAAAAAATTCTCGAAGATATTAAAATAGGCGACAGTATTGCTATTGATGGCGTCTGCCTTACTGTTGTGAATTTCAATTCCTCCTCTTTTGAAGTTGACGTACAACAGGAAACAATCAATCTCACAGGAATCGGATTATACAGACCGGGAACAGAAGTTAATCTCGAACGCGCGGCAACGCCGCAGACCAGATTGGGTGGTCATTATGTTCAGGGTCACATTGACGGGACTGGAATTGTAAGATCGTGGAGACGAATTGGAAACGACTGGGTTTTACGTGTGTCCTGTCCACCGGAACTTAACAAGTATATTGTAAACAAGGGCTTTATTACTCTTAACGGCATTAGCCTTACCATAACAGGCAAAACCGGTGAGATTGAATCTCACATTATTCCACACACGCGCGAAATAACAAATTTACGTTCTATGGCTATCGGCAGCAAAATCAACATCGAAGTCGATGTCATAGCTAAGTATATTGAAAAGTTGATGAAATGAAACTTAGCAGGCCACACTACAAAATCTGTTTCCCACTGTGGCTTACCACTTTCGCGCTCATTGTTATAGGTCTTATGTTCGTGTACAGCGCGTCAATCGGGCATAGCAGAAATTTCATGCCGCGGCAGATGATGTGGGTAATTATTGGCTTATTCCTCTCTTTTTCTCTCGCAATTATAAGATTACAGGAATACAAAAGTTATGCAGCTATCATTTTTTCTTTATCGGTTGCCAGTCTTTTGTTGGTTCTGATTATCGGGAAAGAACGGAACGGAGCAAAAAGCTGGCTCGGTTTCGGAGGATTGGGCATTCAACCTTCTGAATTTGCCAAAATTGCAGTAATATTAATTTTCGGACGCTTCCTCTCCGACTTCGAAGAACACAGATATGATCTCAGATATTATCTCATGTCTTTTGTTCTTCTGATCATTCCTCTCGCTTTAATATTTTTACAGCCCGACCTCGGTACAGCACTGATTTTTGTTCCGGTTATCCTCGCTATGTTTTTTATAAGTGGAACTAATCTTCCAATTATTGCCACAACTTTTATCGGCGGATTGGCAACTATCCCTCTTATGATCCCTTTTCTCGGTCACTGGAGAATCGAGCGAATTAAACTTACATGGTTTCCTGAAAATGACCCGTGGGGCTATGGTTATCAGGCAATTCAATCAAAAATCGCTATCGGAAGTGGCTTATTAACCGGAAGAGGATTTCTTAAAAGTCTGCAAAGTAAGCTTAATTTCCTTCCCGAGAGGCATACCGATTTTATTTTTTCCGTTATTGGTGAGGAATGGGGCTTTGTTGGCGGAATTACTGTGCTTATACTCTTTTTCATTCTGATTATTACGGGATTATATATTTCAAGACGCTCTAAAAATGTGTTCGGACAAGTCGTTGCGGCAGGAATCGCTATCATGTTCGCAACTCATGTATTAATGAATATTGGTATGGCCGTCAGTCTGATGCCTATAATCGGTGTACCTCTGCCAATGATATCATACGGCGGATCGTCAATGCTTACCGCCCTGATGTCGGTAGGGATTTTACAATCGATTTATAACGACAGCGCGATGTAGAACTTTGACCTTGACCTTTGACCTGAAACCAGTTCCGCAGCCACCGGCAGCGGCTACAGCCTAAAACCTTAAAATGAACACCTACTCTCTTACACCGCTTGATCTTTCTCTTGCAGCAGTTTTTGTTATATCACTTGCTATTGTAAGTAGATTATCGCAACTTGGAATTGGAAAAAGAATTCTTATTTCCGCTTTGCGAACAACTCTTCAGCTGCTGCTTGTCGGATTAGTTCTCAACTCATTATTTAGCCATGCAAAACCTATTTGGGTTGGACTTATGGCATTTGTTATGCTTTGCGTGGCAACGAGAGAAGTAGTTGCAAGGCAGAAAAATCCCCTGAAAGGCGCCTGGGGATTTGGAATCGGTTCGCTTTCAATGTTCATTTCTTCTTTTGTAATTACTTCGCTCGCTCTTATTGTCATAATCAATCGCGTTCCGTGGTACACTCCAAGATATGCCATTCCCCTTCTCGGAATGATTCTCGGCAACACGATGAATGGCATTGCTATCGGAATGGATCGATTAACGCAAACCGCCCGCGACCAGAAAAAAACTATTGAAGCAAGATTAATGATGGGTCAAACGTGGTTGGAAGCCATATCCGATATCCGGCGCGACAGCATTCGTTCCGGGATGATTCCGATTATTAATTCAATGGCAATTGCCGGATTAGTTAGTTTACCGGGAATGATGACCGGGCAGATTTTAGCAGGCAGTCCGCCATTTGAGGCCGTAAAATATCAAATATTGATTATGTTTATGATTGCAACCGGAACGGGTTTCGGTTCTATTTTCGCGGTTTCTTTTACAGCGAAAAGATTATTTGATTCCCGACATCGGCTTTGTCTTGACAGATTAAAATAACCAATGCGGGAAAATTTGTCAAAACTTCTGATTATGTTGAATAAAAAAAGCGTTTTTAGTATAATATCCCTGTTTGGTATTATACCTTATCTTAATTAAACAAAAAAATACGCGCTGTTTCATTATACGGCGCTAACAACTAAAACAAGGATTCTATTATGGCTCGTAAAAAAGTTTGTATGGACGGTAATGCCGCGGCAGCTCATGTTGCCCACGCAACTAATGAAGTGATAGCGATCTATCCTATTACTCCATCATCACCCATGGGGGAAATTTCTGACGCTAAAAGCGCGGCTGATGCTCCAAACATCTGGGGAACAATCCCTTCAGTTGTTGAAATGCAGTCCGAAGGCGGCGCGTCAGGCGCTGTTCACGGCGCTCTAACTTCCGGCGCTCTAACAACAACATTTACGGCATCACAGGGACTTCTCCTTATGATCCCTAACATGTTTAAAATCGCCGGCGAACTCACAAGCACCGTTTTTCACGTTTCTGCTCGTTCTATCGCCTGTCAGGCCCTTTCGATCTTCGGCGATCATTCAGATGTAATGGCTGTTCGTTCAACAGGTTTTGCACTATTGTGTTCCGGAAGTGTACAGGAAGTAATGGACTTTGCCCTTATTTCTCAAGCAGCAACTTTAGAGTCAAGAATTCCTTTTATCCATTTCTTTGACGGTTTCCGCACTTCACACGAAATTAAAAAAGTTGAAGTTCTCGACTATGATGATATGAAAGCAATGATTAATGACGATCTCGTTCTCGCACATCGTAATCGCGGATTAACTCCTGACCGTCCTGTCCTTCGCGGTTCTTCGCAAAATCCTGACGTTTATTTCCAGGGGCGTGAAACCGTTAATAAATTCTATGAAGCTACTCCGGCCATCGTTCAGAAAGCAATGAATGATTTCGCTAAAATTACCGGAAGAGAATACAAACTTTTCGATTATATAGGCCATCCGGAAGCGGAACGTGTTGTTGTTATGATGGGTTCCGGCGCGGACGCTATGCACGAAACTATTGATTATCTTGTCGCTAAAGGTGAAAAAGTAGGTATGGTTAAAGTAAGACTTTTCAGACCTTTCTCTATTAAAGATATGATTAACGCTTTCCCGAAAACTGTTAAATCTATCGTTACTCTCGACAGAACTAAAGAACCGGGCTCCCTCGGCGAACCACTTTACGAAGATGTCCGTACGGCTATTGGTGAAACAATGGAAGTTGACAAATCGAAATTCAATGTATGGCCGACAATTGTTGGCGGAAGATACGCTCTCGGTTCAAAAGAATTCTCAGCTGCTTCATGTAAAGCGGTTCTTGATAATCTTAAAGCTGACAAGCCGAAAAATCATTTTACCGTCGGCATCAATGATGATGTTACAAACACAAGCATCGAAATTGATAATTCTTTCCACGCGGAAGACGAAGGAACTTATTCAGCAATGTTTTACGGACTCGGATCTGACGGAACAGTTGGCGCGAACAAAAACTCAATTAAAATCATTGGTGATAATACTGATAATTATGCTCAGGGCTATTTTGTTTACGATTCTAAAAAAGCAGGCGCAGTTACCGTTTCTCATCTTCGCTTCGGCAAAAATATTATCAGAAGTTCTTATCTTATTACTAAAGCGGATTTCCTCGCTTGTCATAATTCTTCGTTCCTCGAAAAATATGATATGCTTAAAAATATTAAAGAAGGCGGAACTTTCCTCCTTAACAGTATGTATAG
>JAOZSF010000156.1 GCA_029939815.1 bacterium | reverse complement strand
TGCGCGCCACCCCACCCAGCATACGCGGGTTCCGAGATCTCAAGAGGGGATTTAAAGAGGTTGGTCGATAGCTGGAAGGCAAAAATTTTATAACAAAAATGTTGATGACCGTGCGGAGGTGAACGTTATTTCATTAGGAAAATCACTCCCCCGCCGGTGTGATTCGGACATCAGTAATATCTAAATAAGCGCTCGGAGCCGGTTTATTTAAAGTAATTTGTATTTCATCAATAATCGTTTTATTGCCTTTTCTCTGCTTCGTTAGCCGCTGCGGCTTGAAATTAAAACTATAATTCTGCCATCCGGGAGTAACTTTGAACTTAAAAGTTTTATTATCGTGCAGTATTTCTTTTGTGTCTCCTTTCACTTTTGTTTCGCCACCCTGCCTTAATGAGCAGGTCGCAGATGTTTTGTCTCCGCGGGCGCGAAAAGAAATATTGTAAGGTTTATTGTAAGTAACAGGAACTTTTGGAAATGTTATCATTCCGCCGCCGACGCCGATATATCCGCGTGCGAAATCAATTCTATTGAAAGGTTTTCCTTTTTCATCTTTTTTCACCTCGATTTTTACACCGGAATTTCCACCTTTATAATCCATAAGATAAGCACGCCATCTACCTGCCGGAACATTCCGGATCGGCATAACATCTTTTCCTTTAAGCGGAAGTGGTTTTTGAAATGACGGTTTCCCTTTCGTTCCGTCATTTTTACTGACTAGGACCCGACCATCCCCTGTTCCCAACAGCAAGTCTAAATCTCCGTCTTTGTCGAGGTCTATCAGATACGGGCGGATAAATTCTCCTGCCGGGACAGTGGTATCACCTATTTTGACAGGTTCTTCATGAAGCTTTGTCAGGTAAGTAGCTCCTTTTTCCGCAGCTCCCGGAGTATTTTCATAAAAAAACAATTCACCTGTACGCGAGCCGACAAGTAAATCATTATCTCCGTCACCATCGAGGTCACCGACTGTGGGTGTAAGATGTTCACGCCCCATTCCATAACCAAGCCACTGTCTTTTACTTTTGTTAAAATCGGATTTAGTACTACTACCATAATTTTTGAAAAAATACACTGAATTGGCTGAATAAGAACCATCACCAATTATTAAATCTTTTTTCCCGTCTTTGTCCCAGTCAACAAATCGGGGGCATACATAGCTGCCTATACATAAAGGTTTTGAACCTTTCATTATAAGCGGAAATGCGGCGGAAGTATCAACTTGTTTTCTCGTTCGCAATTTCTTTACATCAACATTCTGGTAAGACGGAACTTTTCCTTTGGGTAAAAATTCTCCGTTGCCGCGATTGAGAAGAACTTGTATCGCTCCTTCAGCCGTGCCGATTAATATGTCATTTAGTCCGTCATTATTGTAGTCTACAACATCGCACGTTGCCGCATAACCGAAATACGCGGGAAGGAATTTGCCGTTTGAAACACGGGGCGGGAATTCGCCGGGTTTTGATACGACCGGGAATATCCAAACAAAACCGTTGGCATCGGTTACAATCAGTTCCGGTTTCTTGTCACCCGTAACATCTGCCCAGCATGGTGAAGCACCGAATTTTTTATTTTGCGATGCGCTTCCATCAACAAGAATTCTCTGCAAGCGAACTGGGACACGAACATTATTATCTTTGTCAATCCCGTCCCAGAGATTATCTTTTTTGATAGTTTTTTTAAACGAGCCGTTTTCAGGCAATTCTTTAGAATAGGAAATAGAAGTAAAAAGAACTGCCAAAACCGGCAAAAGAAGTGATGATTTTTTATATGTAAGCATAATAAATTCTCTCAGTTAGGGTCAATTAATATATTTATTTTTCTTTCTTTGCTACCAAGTATTATTATACCTGAAACGTTTTAAAAAAAGAATGTTGATTTAATCACAAAATCGGAGGATTTTTGCAAAAAGAACTCGAAAATATGTGTTTTTCTGTCCCGGAAGATATTATTGTTCAACAGGACCGCAATAAGGTCCTTCCGGAAACGCCGCTATTTTTTTTCCTTCGGCGACAAATCTATCAATTAATTCCTGAACTTTTTGCTGAACATTTTCGACAGAAAATCCATTTACTGAAAGATGGTTTAAAGTATTTTGTTTTAATCCGTCTGTAATAAATATTAAATTTTTCTGACCTACTTTTTTTAATGTCCGGCAGTGCATTTGATACTGCCATTGATCTTTTATAAAAAGTCCCGCGGCAATATCTTTCAAAAATTCTTTCCAACTGCCTTCATATTTTATCATAGTTCCTGAATAATTACCACTACCGATTCCTTCACTGCATCCGCCGAAAGAAATAATTGTTCCTCCTTTCTTTATTGCCGGCAAACACGATACCATTCCTTTCACACATTGATAAAAAGACGCGTCAAGCGGATATCCGCCACTGGAAGTCAATACAACATCCGCAACTTTTTCCACCGCCGGGCAGGCGCAACCGGCAACAAACTCGCATGCAGCAAGATGAGCCAAATCAATATCTCCGGCAAACGCTTTTATAACATTTCTATTTTTGTTTAAAATAACATTAAGGGAAAAATCCACACCGGCAGCTTTTGCTACCGATAGCGCTTCTTCGTGCAAAGGGTTTCCTTTAAGATTTCCGTTACAAGCTTTTTCACTTGCAAGAAATTCATATCCATGAAAATTCTGAACGGTTTCAAAAGAAGAAAGACCCGGACAAACTGCTTTTCTACCGCCGGAAAATCCCGCCATGAAATGCGGTTCAACCAATCCGGTAGTGATTTTAAAGCCCGCATCAACGAAATGTTTATTTAAAGAAATAGAATTCCCTGACCAACTTTTTTTATCTTTTAACTCAACCAGCTCTTCTTTGCATTCGGAATTATGATCAATAATATTATAATTATCAGCAATGTCTTTTCCAAACATTTCCACCCGCTCTTTATAAGTGCTTACGCGGTGCATTCCGGTAGCGATCAAAATAATAATTTCATTTTTTTCTATGCCGGCTGATTCAATCAGATTCAACATCTGCGGTAAGAAAGCAAAATAAGGGATGGGGCGTGTAATATCTGAAACGACTATTACCACATCCCCCACTTTTTTGTTTTTCAATAGCGTTAAAAATCCATCTGTACCGATAGGGTTGTTAATTGCATCAATAACAGTATCTGCATCGGATTTTTCCGGTTTTGGGAAATGCGATTCGTAAATAATAGAATCATCCGGAAGTGTAATCTTTATTTCTTTTCTGTCAGATAAGAAAGTTGTAATCATTTGTTTATGCTTTAATTTTTTACACGCTTTTAATTAAAGAAAGATCACCGGTTTTAGCCGCTTGAAGCACCGCTCCCATATATTCATCAACCGTATCCGCAGAAAGTTGAACCGGCATATTTTTCAGTTTTGAATCCAATGCAGGATTTTTCGCCGCTTTCAAACATCTTGCAATATGTTCGTCAGTAAAGCCTTCAACATCGGTCAGCTTTGTCGGGAAACCGATATCTTTAGAAAGAGCGATCATTGCTCCGGCAACAGCATTTCCGAGCTCTTTTCCTGACAACGCATTTAAATCTGCATTCAGATATCCTTCAGCTTTATATATTTCGCCGATTTCTCTAATTCGATCTTCAATCGCGGGAGCGAAAAACGCTGTGTAATACGGATTCATTAAAGCACAGGCGCGACCGTGAGTTAATACATCCACAAGCGAAAAACTATTTAAATGCGCACCGTTTGTTCCGGCAATCATAATTGCATAACCGCCGAGGTCTGTTGCGAGTCCGAGCGCTTCACGAACTTCGAGGTCGGCAGGGTTTTCAACCGCTTTTTTCACATTTTGCACAACCATTTCTATTCCCAGCAAGCAAACCGGCTTCGCTTTTCCACGTACATCTTCCGGGCAGCCCATATAAACTTCAAGACAATGTGCGATACCGTCCAAAGCGCCATCCATAGTAAAATCTTTTGGCATTGTTGCTGTATATTTATAATCAAAAATTGATTTTTGCGGGATAACCGCTTCATCAACAATTAACATTTTTTGACCGGTAGCCAGATTTGTGATATTTGAATATTTGGTTAAATGAGCGCCCGAACCTGCGGCAAGCATCACCGCAATGTGCGGAGTCATTGTTTTGCCTTCTGCTTCAAGCATAGCTGTCACCTGTCCAACTCCAAAATACTTGTCCAAATCTTTTTCATCTAAAGTCATGTATGCAACCGCGCATTTTGTCGCGTCAATCCCGCTTCCGCCGCCAACAGAAATAACTACATCAGGATTTTGTTTTTTGATTTCTTCAGCTATTCTGTAAACGTCTTCACGAGGCGCGTTAGGTCCCGCCCCGGGAATAAAATCACCGGCAAGTTCCACTCCGGCAGAAGTTAAAGCGTTTTTTACGTCCGCGTGAACTTTTGCCGCCCAATCCTGTCCGACGCCGTCAGCGACAACGGTCGCTTTTTTCCCAAACGAAGCTGCCTGTTCTCCGAGTTTGTCTATTACGTCAATTCCGGAAACATAGTTATCTCCTTTAAATTCTTTTAGTAAATTTCTTGCTTTTTCAATATTAGTCATTTTAATTCTCCGTTTTTATTATTAATTAATAAGTCTTATAGGTCATATAAGTCCTATTTGTTAAATTCTTTTATCTTAGCCATTATAAATTCCACCGCCTGTTTGGCAGCGGTATTCGCATCGGGTTTCGGGAAAATTTCTATTGAAGCCCAACCGTCAAAATTTGCCGATTGCAACCCACTGAAAATGTCGTCCCAGTCAAGATGACCTTGTCCCGGCGCCAAGCGGTTTGACGCCGCGAAATGGATATAGCGAACTAAATCACCGTGTTTTGCCAGTGCACCGCCGATTTGAGCGTCTTCAATATTCATGTGAAAAACATCCGGCATTAAACCGAGATTTTTTCTTTCCACTTTCTTTAAAAGTTCTGCTCCTTCATCAAGATTATTCACAAAATTAATTTCGTAGCGATTAACCGGTTCGATAATAATCTCAACATTTTTTTCTGCGGCGTCATCGCATATTTTTCTTGCGGTATCAATAAAAAGATTTTCAGCTTCTTCTCTTGTTTGATTTTCAGCTATGAATCCGCGCGTTCTGCCCACATTCAGCATACAGCCAAACTTGCTTGCGAGAGTAGCTAATTCACCAAAAACTTTTATTACTTCATCACGTTTTTCTTTTTCCGGATGAGTAAAATATAAATTAGAAACGGCAAAGACCTGTCCGGTGCTTATGCAGCTAACTTCGATATTATTTTCATTTAAGCATTTAGAGATTTTATCAAAATCAATTTCCGCGGCATTTTTAAGCGCTAATTCTACGCCCTGATAACCCATGGCGGCGGCTTTTTTTATTGATTCCTCAAATCCTCTCCACACAACAAAAGCTGATGATGGAGCTTCTGAACTTGCAATTGCAACTGATAGTTTCATTTTATTATTT
>JAOZSF010000155.1 GCA_029939815.1 bacterium | reverse complement strand
CACTGGGATAAGAACACACCCCGCCCTATCGGGCACCCCTCTCAAGAGGGGATTTCGGCTTACTTCGCAGGCATGTGAATGCATTCACCGTGCAACGCGTGCGCGGCTTCCATAACTCCTTCCGCTAAAGTAGGATGAGCATGAATCGTTCTGCCGAGTTCTTCAACAGTTGATTCGAGTTTCATTGCGACAGCCGCTTCGGCGATAATGTCAGTCGCGTGCGCGCCGTAAATATGTACGCCGAGGATTTCATCGGTTTTCGCGTCGGAAATAATTTTGTAGAAACCTTCATGTTCGCCTGCGGCAAGCGCTTTGCCAAGCCCGGCATAATAAAATTTACCGACTTTGATTTCCCCTGCTGCTTCTTTAGCTTCTGCTTCAGTCATTCCCACGCTGCCGATTTCGGGGATTGTGAAAATACAATTTGGCACAACGCGATAATCCATTTTTTCCATTCCGCCTGCGGCGTTGACTGCCGCGACAATCCCCTGCGCGCTTGCAACATGAGCGAGCTGTAATTTATTTGTGATATCGCCGATGGCATAAATATTTGCGGCAGAAGTCTGCATTCTTTCGTTAACAACCACAGCGCCTTTATCATCAAGTTTAACGCCTGCTTTATCGAGCCCGATATTTTTGGTATTTAACGCGCGACCGACCCCAACGAGCATCATTTCAGCCGAAACGGGTTTTCCTTCAATTTTTCCGCCAACACCGTTTGCGGTAATTTTAACATTTTCAATTGCCACACCTGTTTTAACTTCAATGCCGATATTTTTGAATTTTTTGGTTACCGCTGCGGAAATGTCTTTATCACCGAGCGGAAGCAGTCGGTCAAGCATTTCAACCAGAGTAACTTTAACGCCGAAAGTATTTAGTATATTAGCGAATTCGCAACCGATAACTCCGCCGCCGACAATAATAATACTTTTCGGAAGTTTTGTAATTTTGAGTAGATCGGTACTGTCAAGAACTTTTTTACCGTCAAACGGGAAGAAGCCGGGTTTTGCCGGTTCTGAACCTGTTGCTAAGATAATTTTATCTGATTCGATTACTTCAGAAATTTTACCATTTGTAATTTCGATTTCATTTCTTGAAATCAATTTAGCTTCGCCTTTTATAATTTCGATTTTATTTGATTTAAGCAACGCGCCGATTCCACCGTTTAATTTTTTAACGATGGCGTTTTTTCTTTCAACGATTTTTCCCCAATCAAAAGAAGGTTTTTTTACCGCGATGCCAAATTCTTTAGCGTCAAAAATCTTTTGATAAGCATCGGCGCACGCGACAAATGCTTTTGTGGGGATGCAGCCGCGATTGAGGCAAGTTCCGCCGTGAGCATTTTTTTCAATGATGGCTACTTTTGCGCCTTGCTGCGCTGCTTTAATAGCGGCAACGTATCCGCCGGGACCTGCACCGATAACAGTGATGTCGAATTTTTTCATTTTAAGATTTGGGTTTTAAGTTTTATAAATTTCTAACCACATAAGGAACATAAGAAAACATAAGTTTTATATTTCAATTCTTCTGTGAACTTATGTGTCTATGTGGTTAAGTCATTAAGTATTTATTTCGAAGTCGCAAATTAAAGGAACATGATCGGAAAATTTAACCTGCGGGACTTCAAAGTTAGTAATTTTAATTTCAGGACTGTGAAGAATAAAATCTAAAATTCTTCTTGGCGCGCGGCTGGGATGAGAAGGCATATTTTCCACATTCGCGTTCTTCAGTCCGGTTGCCGCGAGAAAAAGGTCAAGTTCTTTCGTCCCCCAGAAAGAGTTAAAATCTCCGGCAAGAATAACAGGTTTCTTCGATTCTTTTATAATCGAGTAAAGGTCAACAAGTTGATGCTGCCGATGTCTGAATTTCAAAGAAAGATGAACGAGAAAGATGTTACATTCTTCGAGTTCGAGTTCCATGACCATTTTTTTCACGCCATTATCGAAGTAGTGAAAATTTTCCGCGTGAATTTTCTGATTAGTCAGAAAAGCATTTCCCTGACAATTCAATAAAGGAACAAAATTGAGAAAAGATGTTTCTCCGTATTTCGATTGATAAACGTGGGTGCAACCTGTTTTTTCAGCGATTAATTCTGCCTGATTGCGATGCCCTGCTCTAAAGGAGCCGCTATCCACTTCAACGAGTCCGATAATATCGGGGTTCATTTTTTTAATAAAGGCTGCAATTTTGAGCAGGTTTTTATTATTTTTTTTAAAATAACCGGAGTACGGGAAAGGAAAATGGATTTCCTTTCCTATACCCGCGGCATATCTGATGTTGTATAATAAAAAGCGCATGGAATAAAAAGTTACAAGGTTATTCCGACAAGTCGGGATTTAAGGTCGCTCACTTCATTCGCTTAAGGTTTATTAAACTCCCCTCCTTTTCAAGGAGGGGTGCGCTTTAGCGCGGGGTGGTTAACCTTCCAACTTTAAGTTGCAAAGCAACAACCTTTAAACCTTAGGGTCACTAATGTGACCAACCTTAAAATTGCTACTGCAATTTACATATTCTGCCAAAGGCCTACATCTTCAAGTTTGTTTTTCAAAGATTTCATAAATCTGGCAGCAACCGCGCCGTCAATAATTCTATGGTCAGAAGATAAAGTCATTTTCATAATAGTTCTGATAACGACCTGACCTTTTTTAACAACCGGCGTCGCAACAGAAGCACCAACGGCAAGAATTGCTCCTTCACCCGGATTAATGATAGCGGTAAACTGGTCAACGCCGAGCATTCCCATGTTTGAGATAGTGAAAGTACCGCCCTGATAATCTTCCGGAGAAAGTTTATTTTCACGGGCGCGTTTTGCAAGATCTTTACTTGCAGCAGCAAGTTCATCAAGAGGAATAATGTCCGCGTTGCGAATAACAGGAACAATCAGTCCGTCATCAAGAGCTACAGCCATTCCGATATTCACATCCTGATTGGTTTTAACCGAGTCTCCGATGCAGACGCTGTTCATAACAGGCATTTCACGAAGTGTCAGTGCCGCTGCTTTAGCGATAATATCACCAACGGAAGCTTTAAATCCCGAAGCTTTTGCCTGTTTACGGTAAGCAAGCAGATCGGTAACATCCATTTTCATTGTAACGAAGAAATGCGGCATAGTTGTAACACTTTCCATCATTCTTTTCGCGATGATCTGTCTCATCGGCGACATGGTTTTCGGCTGTTCACGAAGAGCGCGCTGCACATCATCTTTAGTAATTCTTCCTTCGCCGCGAACGTCGAGTAAATCGAGACCGTTTTCTTCGATAAGCTGCTTAGCGACAGGAGTTATTTTCAGATCATTGAGACCGTTTTCTTCGAGAAAAGCTTCAACATCTCTCGCAATAATTCTTCCGTTAGGTCCCGAACCGGAAATTCTTTCCGGCTTGATAAGCAGCTCTTGCGCGAGTTTTTTTGCGCGCGGCGTGATAGAGAATTTCTGATTTTTGATTTCAGATTTTTGATTTCGAGCTGATTGCACGGGGGCAGGAACAGATTTCTTAACAGGCGCAGACGCGGTGGCAGGTTTCGCCGGCGCCGCTTTTTTCGCGGGCGCAGCGCTCTTTTTCTCTGCCGGTTTTTCAGCCGGTTTCTCAACAGCCGGCGGCGCGTCAGGCACTTTTTCGCCTTCTTTGCCGATGTAGCCGATAACGCTCATAACCGGAACGGTTTCTCCGTCTTTCGCGAAGATTTTAAGAATAGTTCCTTCGTGAAAACTTTCGACTTCAAGTGTCGCTTTGTCAGTTTGAATTTCAAGAAGCACGTCGCCTTTTGCGACTTTATCGCCGACTTTTTTATGCCATTTTACGATTTCAGCTTCTTCTACCGTTTGCCCGAACTTGGGCATAATAATTTCATTAGCCATAGTAAATCCTTTAGATTTAAGATTTTAGATTTAAGATTTAAGATTTGTCTGTTTCGTCCGTTTTGTCCGTTTTATACGGACTAAACAGACTAATCAGACCTTCAGACCTTTCGACCTTCAGACCTTCTCCTACTTTACACGTAGCACAGTTGTTTAAGTTTTTCTACCATGTCATCAACATGCGGTAAAAACGCGAGCTCAAGATCATAAGCCTGAGGAGCAATACCATCTTTCGCGCCAAGTCTCATTACCGGAGCGTCGAGGTAGTCAAACGCCATTTCCTGAACGTTCTGCGCAACATCAGCGGTATAACTACCGATATTTACAGCTTGAGAACAAACAATACATTTACCTGTTTTCTGAACTGAAGCAATAACTGTGTCATAATCAATCGGTACAAGTGAGCGCAGGTCGATAACTTCAACTTCGATACCGAACTCTTCGCTCATTTTTTCAGCCGCCTGCATCATTTCGAGAACAGCGGGACCCCAACCTACAAATGTAGCATCAGCACCTTCGCGTTTAACACAAGCTTGTCCGAGAGGGATTAAATATTCTTCTTCCGGAACTTCTTCTTTAATGCCGTAAAGCAGCTGTGATTCGATGAACATAACCGGATCATTTGAACGAATAGCAGTTTTAAGGAGCCCTTTCGCGTCATAAGCGTTTGAAGGATAAACGACAACCAATCCCGGAGTATGACAGAAAATAGCTTCAATACTCTGAGAATGCTGCCCGCCGTAACCTTTTCCGCCGCCGACTGAAGCGCGAATAACGAGCGGAACAGTTGTGTTTGCACCGGACATATAATGCCATTTCGCCGCCTGATTAGAAATCTGGTCGGAAGCCATAAGAGCGAAATCCATGTACATCAATTCAACGACAGGACGAAGGCCGCTCATTGCCGCGCCGACAGCTGTACCGCAAATAGCGGTTTCGGAGATTGAGGTATTAAAGATTCTGTTACGTGAGAAAGTGTCGATCAAACCTTTAGAGAGTTTGAATGCTCCGCCGTAATCAGCCACATCTTCGCCGTAGAAAATCACACGGTTATCGCGTTCCATTTCTTCGATAAGCGCTTCTTTAAGAGCGTCTTTATAAGAAAGTCTTCCTTCTTTATCGCGTTTGATAACTTCCGGAGGAGCAAGAAGTTTAACTTCCTGATTTTCTTTAGGAACTTCTTCTTCCATAGTTCCCGCGAAAACATATTTGATAACATCTTCAGCAACCGGATCAGCAGCGTTCGCAGCTGTGTTAGCCGCTCTGCCGTTTCTATCCCAGACTTTTTTACGAAGAGCTTCGACCTGTTTTTTAGTAAGAACTTTTGCTTTAATAAGCTCTTCAGGGAAAGTAGTAAGCGGATCGATTTTTTTCCAAGCCGCTTCTTCATCACGTGTTCTGTATTCGTTTCTCGGATCGCTGAGTGAATGCCCGTAGTAACGATAAGTAATAAGTTCACGAACGACCGGACCTTTCCCGCTGCGGCAAATTTTAGCTGCGCGCTGCATAGATTCTCTTACAGCCATAACGTCCATTCCGTTAACGATTTCCGCCTGCATACCGTCATTTTTAAAACCGAGTCCGC
>JAOZSF010000154.1 GCA_029939815.1 bacterium | reverse complement strand
AAGACCATTCGCGTTCTATAGTTGCCCAGCTTCCGCTGATGGAAGTTTCGGGGATTTGTAAATCATTGACTTTGAAAACCGGCGATTTACACCATCCCGGAATTCTTAATTTTACAGGAAAAGTTACCGCAACATCTGTTGTAAAAATTATAGAAATATTTTCATCAAAAGGATAGGAAGTTTCCTGAATTAAATTTACTTTCGCGCCCGCGATAGAAAAGTTTGCTTTCATCGGACCATAGTGAATTATGGAGAGTTCACCGGTTTTAGATAGTAAAATCATATTTTCAAGAAAAATAGGCAGGATTCGCGGGCCGTTGGAATGGCAGCAATCCCAGGTTTGCCGAATAGCGTATTTCATGTGATGGTCATAATGGCAGGCGGTAAGCTGGTTTTGGCAGGTAAAATACGCAGCAGCTTTTCCGTCTTTGCTTCGCGCGCCGGGCATGGCATTGAGTGCGGCTTTTTCCGCCAAGTCGGCATAATGAGAATCACCGGTCAATTTAAACATTCTTGACCAGTGCCAAACCCACCAGAAGGGGTCACAAAGTTCCATGTGATGATAAGGACCTTTGCCGTAAAGATTTTCGCCATGCCCACTTGGTGAACCGTTTTGCAGAAGATGTTGTAGTTCAACTTTTTGTTCGACAAGATTTAAAAGTTCGAGAAGATTTGTGTCCCCGGTAGTTTTATAAATTTCGAGAACACCCTGCATACCGATAATAATTCCGGCAGTATGTCCGGTAAGCCAGTAATTAGTTTTAACATTTTCCAAATCCCATCCATACTTTTTCAAATATTCGTGCATTATATAAACCGCATTTGTAAGGTATCTTTTGTTGCCGGTAAGTTCGAAAAGTTTAGAAAGCGCGGGCACAGGCGATCCCCACCAGATTCCGAACATAGGTCTGTTGTTTGTGCTTGTCGGACCGAAAGTATCGCAGAAAAGATTCGCTGCGTTTGTACATGCTGCAAAAACGCGTTCATTACCGGTTAATCTGTAATATTGGAGAAAGGCGTTAATATGTTCGCCATACGACCAAAGTTCGAGTTCTGCGGAATATTCCGCCAAATTATTTTTGAATTGATTGTTCGTAGAAGTGGTGCCAAGATAACCATCAGCAGGTAGATTTTCCAGAATAGCGTTAACAGCTTTATCAATAATATTGCTGGAGAATTCTATCCCGGCGACATAACCTAATCTTGACATTAAGTCAACCCAATGAGCTTGATATTCGCCGGCGGCGTGTGAGCATTGCCGCTCCACATAAGGCATATAAAAATTTGTATGACCATAATTGTGAGTGGGTTGAAAACAATCCCACCAATCGCCATCGAGACTCATTTCTTCAACGTTGGAAGCCCAGCCGTTAGTTGCGTCTTCAAAAATGTGCTGTTTAATCCAACCTAGCGGGCGAACTGATCCGGCAGGGAGCAAAGAATAATTATCCGTTACCTTTAGATAATTGGTAGCGAAAACAGTTCCCGTGAATAAGGTAATCACGCAAAAATTGTATAAATAATTTAAAATTTTCTTAAAATAATCCATAATTCTAATAATCCAATAATCCATATAAATGCTGGTTCCGGCAAAGCACGCGTTATTGTTACGCTATCGCTCGATGTATCACCATAAGTATTTGTTCCGCTAACAGAAATTATATTTGCTCCCAGGTCGAGCGGGATGTTTGGAACTGACCAACTTGCACTCGCGGAAAAAGTTCCATTGCTGCCGTTAGCTTCGTTCATCCAATTCATTTCACCGACAACTTTTATGTTGTTTGTTCCGCCGATAGTGTATTGAGAAACTGAATTATCTACTTGAATATTACTGTTAGTAATGTTAACAAAAGGAAGAAAAGTGTTTTGCGAAGCGAGAAACTTGCCGGTATCGAGCGGAACGTTGCTGATGCGAACCTCATCAATCACGCCGTCAAAACCGGTTCCGGAATGAGGATTCCCACCATAAAACATAGCACCGATAATCCAAGGTTCATTCCATGGAAGCGAAATATTATCCGCAACATTACTGTAAACAGCCTCTACTTCGTAAGTAGAATCTGTCAGTTCCTTAATAAATAATGTTATAATATTGCCGTTTGGATCAAATCTTATAGCAGTATTATACCATTGATATTGTGACATAGCAAACCCGCTAATAAAAAAATTGTTACTGGAATCATCACAGCCTCCCGGTTGAAGATCGGTTCCGCCGGTAGATATAAAATATAAAGAAGGCATATTCGCATCGCTCTGAATTCCGCTTCCGCCTTTGCTGATAATTCCCTGCCATCCCCAAGTCGGGTTATACGGTTTAATTGTAGCTTCTATAGTCCATCCGTTAGAAAAATCGTAAGAATCAATCATTTTTCCGCCGACAGTTTCGAGATAGCTCATAAAAGAAGAATCGCCAAAATAAAGAGCCAGCTTATTTTGTTTCATAGTTTGCGGAACAACAGAAAATGGCACATCGTTAGTAGCAATGGGCCGTGTACCAGACCCGGTAGTTGACATGTGATTGCTATTAACGGTTTCATCAAGATAAAAATCATCATTGTCAGCGGTATGTATAGTCCCATTAGCGCCGTTTTCAAATCTCCAATAAGCGATTGTAGGATCAATATCCTGAACTTTTACATTGCTGAAAACAGCGCCGCTAAATCTCGAACTGTTATGAGCGGAGAATCCCAGACCTATATAACAAATTTTGTTCATAGGAAATTCCGTGCTGCCGACAAAAGTCCACGTTTCACCGTCCGGCGACCAGAAGCCCGAAAAAATATTTCCCATCCGCGTAAGTTTTATGTATGAAGGAAACATTTTGTATTTGTCTTTTGTTGTAAAACCTACTCCGGCACCTGTAACAGAACGCCAAACAAATTGTGCGGAATTTGTATTGTTTACATCAAGCCGGGAAAGAGCAATGTATGCCATAGGAGAATTCGATGACAAGTTTTCGCGAATCATTAAAGCAGCTTTTGACCAATAATCTGCCGGGTCGCACATTTCCACTTTTGCGATAATTTCTTTATCTGAATGAATTTGCTGATAAACAAAATGCCCTTCATCGCCTGTATTTGCAAAATCGTTTCCTGAAGCGTTTATAGTAATAAAATCTTCCGTGAAATCTGCCCTTCCGGCATAATTTACATTTCCCAAGTCAGTACTATGCCATGGAGCCGGCAGAGTTTTATCTTTCGTTTCGTAAACGAGAACAGTGCTAAAATTCGCGTTCTGGTTTTCAGTTATAAGCCCGACTTGCGATGCAGCAAATGCAATATTTACTGTTTTCAATTCTTTTCCGTTGACAAAAAGAATAACTTTATTTTTGAGTTTTGCGGCACGAATATTCCAGCTTCCCGGCGTAGGGTTATAAGTTATGGTTGTATTAGTTTCGAGAAATGGCACTCCATTAGTTGCTCCGGAAACAACAAGCTCAGTTGTTGCCGGGTCAACTTCGGCTACAAGATAATTATTTCCATCTATTGCGACAGCGAAAATCCCAAGCCCGCGGTTGTTATTTGAATTGTTATCAATAACAGAACAACGAACATCTATTTCATATTCGTTCATAAGGTCGCCTTTAAAAATATATTTTGTTCCATTTGTATCTGTAGATTCAATTCCTGAAGAAACATAATTCCAAGTTCCTACAATAGGAACACCGCTTTTTGTCGCGCCCCAATATTGAACGCGATTATTCCATTCATCCCATCCAATTGTGTAAATCACGCCGTCAAAAGCAGCTTGAGCATTGTCGGTAAAAAGTTCCGGTTTTGCTGCACCGTCAAAATTTACGGAAACTGATGACAACCCCGGCGAAGGAATATCATCTATTTTTATATAAACAGTATTCCCGTTTTTTTGCAGTTGAATTTTGTGATAAACTTGAAAATCAAAGCCGGAAGGCAAAGCGTAATTTGCTGTGTCGTAACTTCCATCGTTCATTCTTTCGTAAAACCATCTGTTTGCAGTTTGGTCAAATCCCACACGAAGCCAGTCCGTTCCGTCTTTTACAATACACAATCCCGCTCGTCTTGATCCGCTGCCGATAAGTTTTACATTTGCTTCCGCAAGAAGATTGTCCGCACTTTTGTGATTGAGAACTATATTGTTGTAACTTGTTGCAGTAGTTTGACGAAGCTCGTTATCAACAATGTTCCAAGCGCCTGCTAAATGCGTCCAATCAGTTGGCAAAGTTCCGGATGCTTTATTAAAAAGTCCAAGATATTCTGGTTGCGCGGGCGGAGGATGATAGCCAGACATATCCCGATGAGTTGGTGCATCTGCTTTTAAATCATCTCCTAAAAAATATAATCTATCAATGTATTGTCCTTGTTCGGTTATAGTTCCCGAAGTAGCAACATGAGCAAAATATCCTATCCATCTTTCAAAGCTGTTTGGACCTTCAACGACCCAGGGCTGTCCAATTCTGACAATTTCCCTATTTGCGTCAAGAGTTTTTCTGACAACAATCGGGTCTGCATATTTCCCACTATTGCCGAATGAAGTCGGGCTGGCTGCTTCAACTCCTCTGATGCGATAATTAAAATCTGCTGTGCCGTAAGTATTATAAAGCATATAATATTTGTCGCGATATTTGAAAACTTTTGACGCTTCGTTAATGCTGGAACCATCACCCGAAGACGGAGATGTTCTTTGGGAATAACTACCTGAAAATGTAAATAAATCGGACATTGTTCGTGAGTAAATACTTTCACCGCTGACTAATCGAGTAGAATAAAAATAGAAAGAACCATCATCATCTTTAAAAGTATCGCTATCTATCCATTCAGCAATTCCACCGGTTTTAATATGTTCAATATATGGAGCCAGCGGAGAAATATTGTTTGTTGCGTGTGTAATTCTGTTTCCGGCAGAAACTCCGAGGTGTGCGTAATAATGGAAAATACCATTTTCATATCTAATATGGGAACCGTGAATATCGTTGTCGGTTCCAGAATGCCAGGTATTGTTGAAAGAAAAAACGTGGGTTCTCCAGCCCCAGTTTCTCAAATCTCTTGAGACAAGCATATCGCCTGCGAGAAAATTTCCTGAAAAATAATATTCTCCGTTATATTTCATGGCATCGCAGTCATATAAATAGCTCTGATATGACATTGGATTATTTACGGCATTAATAATTGCTACGTATGCAAACAAAATTGTTGCTATGAATATTTTTAATTTTTTCATATTTTAAAGTGTAAAATTTTATCTTTTTAAAGTAAACCGCACCGAGCGATGCGGTTTACCAGGCAAATTCTGCTGACAACCAAAAATAAAGGAGAAAAAAGCAGCAGGATTTTTGCCTTTTTTTATTTAGAACTTAAGACTTAAATTTTCTTAAATAATAAATCAAAAATCCAAAATTAAAAATCAAAAATAACGATGGTTCCGGTACGCCGAATTTTGTGCTGTACATATAAACCAAATCAGAACTGCCCC
>JAOZSF010000153.1 GCA_029939815.1 bacterium | reverse complement strand
AAGTATTATTATTTTACACAAAGAGGGATTTATAGTCAATTACCGAATGATTTTGTAAAATGAGTTGTTTTAGGGTCGTCATCAGTAAGTTCTGAGCGGTCGATAATAATTTCGCGTCTGGTTTCCGCGATTACTTCATTATTTTTATTTTTGCTGTTTTTCCTGTCTGCAGAGACGTTTTTAAGTGCTTGAGCGACAACAATAACGCGAAACTGATCGCTTCGAGTAGTAATTAAATTGATATTTTTTGAGAAAATGTCCGGAGTCATTCCTTTAACATCAAGTATATCCGTAACGTTTTTATAAGGTTTTAATTCATCTTTTCCGTTGTTGGAAGTTCCAGCAAAAATATTATGAGCAAGCTCTGGCGAAACACCATTGAGCGCTCTGAGCACCCGTTCCGATGCGGTGTTAATATTAATTTTACCTATTTCTTCTCCCGGTGCAAGATAAGCATAATCAAACCAGGCAAATCCTGAATTTTTTGCGCTTCCTAACCCGTTGGCAATAATTTTAATTTTTATTCCACCATCAGATGAAATGTGTTCCGGATGTATCAGACCGCAATAAACACCATCAGATTTTTCATACTGATGATTCTTTTTGCTTGTAATATTTTTGTAAGCATCTTTACTGCGCTTAAGTGTCTTATCGGCCGAAAGCGGCAGATGATCAAACTCATGAGTTGTATAATTGAATACGAGAACTTCAAGTTCAGCGTTATGATTTTCTTCTAAGAATTCCGTTGTATCAATGGAATCGTTTAATCCATAAAGATAGAGTCCGTAATCATTTCTTGAAAGTCCTTTGTTCTTCCATTCCCATATCCCCTCATCACCGTTTTTACGCGTATAGTACATTGGTGTTGAATATCCGGCACCAACGCTGAATTTATCTCCGCTGTTAACACGCAGTTGCTTACCTGACGGCAGGGAATAACCTATAACAGTAATTCCATTATCAGTATTTGATTTGATAACATATTTTTCTCCCTTTTGACTTCCTGAAAGAATTCTTAAAAATTGATGGTCCCAAATTCCCGACTGCCATTTCACCCCATCCGCGGTAATTTTTTTCGATGACGAAAATTTTGATTTACCAAATGCCGGTTTCCATCCACTGATATGCGCGCCTTCCTGCTCCGGATCTAATCTTATCCCTGAAGTGGTAAAATATTTTGCGATAGCCTTTAAAGTTCTGGTATTTGGATGTCCTTTTTTCTGCATCCCGATATTTTCCCAGTCTTCAGCTTTTCTCACTTTCTGAATTTCGCCAACTGAGGCGAAGCGGTTATCTTTAACATGTGGTTTTATTATATTTCCGCGGGGCTGCGCGTGATTTCTTGCTTTTCTTTCATTTCCGCCGAAAGAAGGTTTTCTTGATTTTATCCAGTTATAATGTGTCGGGTCAATCTTTTCCGATGAATAATTTATCTCGTTAAGTTTTGTTGAGCCGTAAGTAACTGTTCGGGCGGCGATTTGATTGTATTGATTTTTAAGTGTCATGGAAAGAAATCCGCCTTCTCTCGGCATTCCGAGAAGAAGAATATCATCACCTACTTTCAAAGATGAAACATGAACCTGACCCATATACAATCCATTTCTTGTATTTCCTTTAACGGTTAATCTAACACCCATGGAAGAATTCTGATCTTTCCGCGGCTTCCGTAAATACCATTCCGACATTTCGTATTTCATTTGGTCTTTCCGCCATCTTGCCCCTTCACAAATTATTGTATCTCCTCGGTTCCCGCTTCCTCTTTTAATACTTTCAACCTTATATCTTACTCCCCATAAGGTATCCGGAATATCCACGCAGGGATAACTCTCTGAAACCGAGCCGCCCCACGATCCGTCTTTTGGTGCTCCGTGCTCTCTGTCAAAAATCTTCCTGTTATTTGTTATATAAAAATATCCTCCCGGCTGAATTGTCGGATTAGGATCATCATAAAGCCCCTGCTGCCACTTGCTGTAAAGAGTTGCTTCGTCTATTAGACCAACCTGGTCGGCATAAGAACCGGTGTTAATAACAATTCTCCAGTTTCTAAGACTTACCGGATGGTCGCTTATATTTATTAATTCAACAATATCGGGCCGCATCATATATGCGGAAACAAAAACGTTTTTATTTTGATAAGCCCGTTTGCCTGATTTCGCGCCGATGCCGCCCACATAACCTGTGTTCTTACCTGTTCCCACATTAATATTTATCCAGCCGTTTTTCGCGCGAATTGGTTCTCCATTCTGATACGGAGTTCTAAGCAGCCATACTCTTGTTTGATTATCCGGCAAGCGCAATGTACTGCCTTCTAAATCTTTTGAAGTAATTTCCAGCATTTTTGTTTCTGAATATTCACTTGGATCTCCGTCAAGGTCAAGCATTTCGTTAAAACCTTTCCACGGAGTCTGGCTTGGGTTTAATTTATGATCTCCGGGCAATTGAATATAGGATGTATTATATTTATTCGCCGGGTCCATGATATTTCCCGGCAGATTATTTTCACCGACATACACTTTGTAATAAAGATTTTTCGGGGGTCTTTTTAAGTTGTCGTCAGAAAAGACCGGGAAAAAGAATTCGTCTTTCATTTTAGGAAAAACACAGGTTAATCCACCGTTATTATCGCGGAATAAATTGTTTATTCGCACGCTGTTTAATTCATTTGAGACATTTGCTAAATATAGATAATAATTAAGATATTCATACGAAAAAAAGTTGTCGTCACATGCTATTTTAAGTTCATCATCAGTATTGCCAATAATCGGATAAGAAACATATTTTAATGAATAACCGGCTTTTGACCCGATGAGCAGCCAAGCGTTTTTCCAAATATCTACAGGCCATCCCCCGTTTTTCTTCATCAGGCTTTTAAAAGTATTAAAACCCAACGGTTTTTTTATTGGTGATGATGAAAGTTTAATGGTTGTGTAATATTTGAAAGAAACAGGAACTCCGTTTGTTAACAAGTCTCCATTTTTATTGAATCTATGTTTTTGTCCTAAATGTTCTATTTTCCAGCCATATTTTTCTGAGCCATATTTATCTGGCTGTTCATAAAACCAGCCAAGCCGATAAACCCTGTTTTTTCCTTCCCAGTAATCATCGTTCCTGTCAAAACGGAGCGTATAGCTTCCGTCATTTGCCATAACTTCATTAAAGCACACCGCTTCGACCCCGTACTCGCTTCCCATAGTTGAGAGAACGGAATTTTCGTCACGATAATCAATAATATTACCAACTAATGTACGCATGTTTTTCGATTTTGACTCAAATCTGCTGTCCTCATTTGCCCTGCGCAGCAAAGAATTGATTTGCCGTTTTGACGCAATATTAATATTTATTTTTTTTGACTGTGTTTTATTAACTTCATCATAAAAAAGATTCCTGCTTTTTGAATTTATCGTTCCGTATTTACTTAAATAACGACTCGCTGTTGCATCAAGAGGACCTTGCTTTGGAACAACAATACATGCTTCCTTAATACTTGAAAAGCTGCGATCATCCCATTTAGGACTAACGGGATTATATTCTTCCGGCTCATCTATCCCTTCGTTAGCTTCGTCAATTAATCCGTCCGCATCGTTGTCAATTTGATCAGAGGCGTAACTTGAAGCTGTAAGATTATCATCAACATATGCCTGTCCGGGTTTCATATCGCGTCCATAGCGATATTTAATGATTTTTTTTGCGAATGAGAGCGAAACGGGCAGACCGGCATCTTTTCCATCAGTCAGCATCACTTCGAAAGTGCCTATTCCTTCGCCCTGCATTTTTTTATTTAGCGCGCGAGCCATGTTTATGTTTATTTTTGCCGCTTCATCTTCTATCAGCACGGCGTATCTTCCAATAACATCTCCACCTTTATTTTTAACATAAATCCAGCGCGCGTCATCGCCTTTACCATTCTCCGATATTCCGTCAACATTAACATTATTGTTCGGATTATCTGCTTCGGGCGAGAAAACAGTAAACATTTCTTCGGTTTTGTCATCCCATGCCGGCTGTTCAAAAGCGTCTTCACGAATCACGCACATTGCGTGTTCTAACGCGGAATCTGCAATTAGATCCGCTTGTAATTTTGCGATCTGAACTTCGCCCATTTTATTCTCTACCGACATATTTATCGTAAAGACCGATGCGATAATTGCCAATACAACAAGAACGCCGAGCACAGCGACCAAAGCGATGCCTTTAGTTTTTGTATTAAAGTTATGTAAAATTATTTTTTTCATTTAATTTTGTTTTATTATATATACTACGTATTTTATTATACATTTTATCCTTTTTTATTACAATGTCATTTTCAGTTCATTTTCACCCTTTTTTGAGATGATTTATGCCAATTTATGTTGATTAGTTCATTGTTCCTTTTTTTCATTGTTGTTTTTTTTTCACTTTCTGTATAATTATTGTTTTAGTTGTTAATCTTCAATCAACAACTTGTCCCGAGAGCGGAGCTGCTCGTGGAAAAAATGACGATTGCAACTTACATTTTTTGTCGGTTGAACCCCTTTTGCATAAAAATCAATACTTTAGTAGTCTATTATTACGAGAGCTCTTTATTGACGTCAATATACTTTTTAATCCAATAAGGTAATGTAACGTGACTTATAAAACAAATGACCTTGTTTTGGAATGGTTCGATTTATATAAAATTCCGCTCTATGGATATATATGTTCCTTATTGCGGAATCGCGCTGATGCTGATGATGTTTTTCAGGAAACATTTACAACATTACTGCAGCGCGGCGAGAAAATTTCCAAAATAAAATATCCGAAAACTTATATCTATCATATAGCAAGGAATAAATCCTTCGACCTGATGAAAAAATACAAAAAACAGCCCGTTTCAATCGAAAGTCTGCTCGTTCAGCCCGCGGAAGAAGTATTTCCCGATTGGATAGATGCTGAAATGCTTAACGCGGCATTAAACAAAATTTCGGAAAAGGAAAGGGAAATTATTCTGCTGAAAGTTTATGACCAAATGACTTTCAGAGAAATCGCTAAAATTACACACAGTCTCCTTCCAACAGTCGCTGCACGTTATCTTCGCGGCATTAAGAAGTTGAAAAAGTTAATGGAGAAAAATTATGAAGAGTAAAAAATTAATAAAAGAAATGAAAAAATTTAACCGGCAGGTTCCTTCCGAACAATTACAGGACGAAATCCGGCACGATATAAAAACTAATTTTGTTTTTGAAGAAAAATCTGCCGCAAATCTTAAGAGGTTTGTTATGAAAAACATTATACTTTTAACTTCAGGTTCCATCGCCGCTGTTGCTCTGACATTATTTATTATCTCAGTAATGCATCCGGTAGGTATGAAATCTTTTAATCCTTCGCGAAGATTTTCCTTAATGAGCGCCACTGATGTTAAAGAAAATAAAAAAATTACCGCAAGATCTAAAAAAGAAAATATACAAGCATTAGAAAAAAATATGCGCGTTTTTAG
>JAOZSF010000152.1 GCA_029939815.1 bacterium | reverse complement strand
AACGGGGTTGAATTTATTCCAAATATTCAATTTTAAAATTGATTTGACGCCAAAAAAACGTTTCCGATTTATCGGTCGAAGATGCGATGTATTGAGCTTGTCGAAAATGCAAATTATGGGGTTTTCGGTCAGGCACTATTTATTCATAACATGAATAATACAGCATTTTCCTTAGGATTTGTCAATAGCTTAATCATTTGACAAAAAACGCGATACATCGTATAATAATCCAAAATAATTTATGATGTACAAGAAAAAATTTATGAAAAATAAAGCTGTTGTTCTACTTAGCGGCGGACTCGATTCCGCTACCGCACTTGCATTCGCCAAAAACAAAGGATTCGATTGCTGCGCTTTAACCGTTGATTACGGTCAGAGAAATAAAATTGAAATGACACGTGCTAAAATCATTGCTGAAAAACTCGGTGCATTCGATTATAAAGTTATTAGCATTGATATGCGACAGATTGGCGGCTCAGCTCTTACGGCTGACATTCCGGTTCCTAAAGAAAGGGAAATGGATAACAGTATCCCCATAACTTATGTTCCGGCAAGAAATACCATAATGCTCAGTGTCGCTCTCGGCCTTTCAGAAGCAATTGGCGCGCAGGATATTTTTATCGGTGTTAATGCCGTTGATTACAGCGGATATCCGGATTGCCGTCCGGAATTTATTAAAGCATTTGAGAAAACAGCCAATCTTGCCACGCGCGTTGGAGTTGAAGGCGGCAAATTTACGATTCACACTCCGTTAATAAATTTATCGAAAGCTGAAATTATAAAACTCGGAACTAAACTCGGCGTCGATTATTCGCTAACATTAAGTTGCTATGATCCCGATGAACAAGGTCGGGCATGCGGAAAATGCGATACGTGCGTATTGCGCAGGCAGGGATTTGAGCAAGCGGAATTTCCTGATCCAACGGAATATGTTTAGATTTTAGGTTTAGGATTTAGGATTTAAAAAATTTGGTTCTTCGTAAAAATGAGTGGGTAAGCAGCGGATAGATTTTACATTTTCGGGAAATAAATCAGCGAAATTATTGATAAAATAATTTTCCGTATTTCTTCCAACCCACTTCCGCCGACTAAATCGAAGAAGATAAATAAATTAGCAGTGTTAATCACATCTTCCGACATCTTGAAATACGCGCTACTGCAGCGGTTTTTTAATTGGTCGATTTAGCCGCAAGGGCTAACTACAGTACGGCACGAATGTGGTTGATGTTTTTAACATCGAATTTTCCGCGGTCAAAGACCGCGGGCACAAATTCACTTTCCAAGCCTTGTGTTCGGCATATTGGTAATAGTCGCCGGAATTGGGTCCAAAGTCAATATTGCTATTTTTCCTGTTTTGAGTATAATATAAATATAGATTTTAGATTTAAAATTTTGGCTTAATTACTTAAATCTTAATTACCTAAATCTTAATTGCTTTATAACTATTTATTAAAAAATGAAATGGGTACGCCGGCAAATAAATAATCTGCAACCTTATGTTCCGGGAAAACAAGTCTCCGGCTCGGTTGTGAAACTTAACGCGAATGAAAATCCATATCCGCCGTCTTCACGTGCAATGGCTGTGTTACAGGATTTTAATTCCGACTCTCTTCGGCTTTACCCTGATGCGGT
This sequence comes from bacterium, assembly GCA_029939815.1. Classification (GTDB taxonomy): domain Bacteria; phylum Auribacterota; class UBA3054; order UBA3054; family B51-G9; genus B51-G9. The sequence continues at coordinate 3,822 of JAOZSF010000152.1, read as the reverse complement.
TTCTGGAAAGTTGCGGGAAACCGCGGCGGAAGTTTTTGGTGTTAATACAGAACAAACAATTATCGGAAATGGCAGCGATGATATTTTGACTATGATAATCAGAACATTTCTTGATGAAGGTGATTCAATTGCAGTTGTTGATCCGACATACACTTTATACGAAACACTTGCTGAGATTCAAGGTGCGGAAACAGAGATTCATCCGCTTAACGATGATTATTCGATTCCCGAATCGTTTTTTAAAACTGAAAGCAAGGTGGTTTTTCTGCCGAACCCAAACGCTCAGACCGGAACTCTTTTTCCAACTGAACAAATTGAACGCTTATGCGGCAATAATAACAGTGTTGTTGTTATTGACGAAGCTTACGCGGATTTTGCCGGGATATCATCCATTCCGCTAATTAAAAAATATAAAAACCTGATTGTTTTGCGTACCGTATCAAAATCTTATTCGCTTGCGGGTATCCGCGTGGGCTTTGGTATAAGCAATCCGGACATAATCTCCGCGTTGATGAAAGTCAAAGATTCATATAATGTCAACTCGATTAGTCAGTTAATTGCCAAAGAAGCATTACTTGATCGCGAGCATTTTAATTGCAATATTGGTAAAATAGTATATACGCGGAATTGGTTTGCTAAATCGCTGTTGGATGCAGGATGGAAAGTAACTCCTTCGGAAGCAAATTTTATTCTTGCTGAACCTGTCGATGATTCACCGGAATCAATTATAAAAAAGGTTGAATCAGCCGGATTTTTAATTCGTTATTTTGACACTCCGCGTTTGAAAAATAAACTTAGAATATCAATCGGTACTGATGAGCAGATGAAATTACTGCTTAAAGTCATAAAATTTTAAAACCGAAAAAAGGAAATATCATGAAGATCTCTCCCTCACTCATTGGAAAAATAGTTGGTGCAATTGCAGTAATAGCCATTTGCATCCCTCTTTTTCTATGGTCAAAAGCAAATTACACAATCAAAGGGCGTATTCAAATCGACACCGGGGCCTATATTAGCCCGGCAAGGAATGTTGATGTTAAATTAATTCTCGGTTCTGTAGATGACGAATTAAAAATGCTTGTAAGCGAATATGATAGTTACAGGGATTTCAGAAAAGAAAAAACTATAGAATCGATATTAGGACAAAAAAAACCGACAACGACAAATTCTTTGGAAAAAGTTGAAACTAATACAACTGAAAAAATCGTCAAAAAAGCGCTGGCTTCTAAAGACGAAAAAACCGGTAAAATTAAAATCGATTTAGCCGATCTTGATGATAAGGAACGTGAACAGGTCACTTCTTTAGTTTCCAAATATTATCAAAATTCTAACATTTGCCGCGATGAGGCGGCTGATTGCCCAATCGGAGCAATATTTTATGAAAGAGGCTCTCTTTTCTGGGAAAACAAAGCGGATAATCTGGTCGAAAATAAACGCATTATCTTTGATGAAATTACAACAAATTATATTACTACATGGGTCAATGGAGGCCTTGGCGGTGAACCGATACAAATTGTTAAAACTGTAATTGTAACCAACATAACTATACAGGAGATTAAAGCCGCGTTAGGAGAAACACCAAAAGAGGACGTTGTAAAAAAAGAAGAAGCCGTGGAAGTAAAGAAGATTGACCGTCGCGCGCTTTTGGCGGATTACAATTTTTCCACGAATGATATCCTAAATGCTGTAACAGAATTAAAAAGAGATCTTCAGCAAAAGTACCGTACAATTTTACAAAAAGCTGATGACATTTTAATTGAGATGATTTTAGACCAGGTTACTACTGACGAAAACGGTGACTTTACTTTTAAAGGCAAGTCCGTCAGACAAGGAAAATTCTTTATTGCCAGCCAATATGATATCCTAAGTTCGGAGGGCGAGCGGATTGAATTTTCGTGGTTTCATCCGGTTAACATTTCGCTTAAGCGATTGGCGTTTAACAAATCCACAATAGTTAATCTTGATGAATTAAACCAATCCAAAACCCCGGTCAACAATCTTTATATTCCCGATACCGAAGAACTTCTTCTTGACGTTCTGGACGGGTTGAAAGAGAAAATAGACAGCGCGAAAGCAGAAACCAACACTTTGACAAACACAACAGCTGGAGTTACAAATATTGTTGAGGAAAGCGTTACAGAAGTTGTGGTTAAGAATTTGGTATCTACAAATCAGGTTGCCGCTGAAATTTTAGAATCAACCAATCAAAATGATTCAACCGACAACAAATAATTTTAACATTATATAATTATCAAAACTATGAGCAGAATTTCTGTAGTAGAAAGGCAGACAAAAGAAACCAATATTTCTCTTGAAATTAATATTGATGGTAAAGGCAGTTATAATATCACCACCGGTATTCCTTTTCTCGATCACATGCTCGAACTGTTCGCCAAGCACGGATTATTCGACCTTAAAATCACCGCCAGCGGCGATACTGATGTTGATGACCATCACACCGTTGAAGATTTAGGTATGTGCCTCGGCGAGGCTGTAAATAACGCTCTCGGCGATAAAAAAGGCATCCGCAGATACGGCTCCTTTCTACTGCCTATGGATGAAGCTCTCGCGGAAGTGGCAATGGATTTATCCGGTCGGCCTTTTGTTGTTTTCAACGTTGAGTGGCAGCAGGAAAAAATTAAAACTTTTGATACTTCTCTTGTTGAAGAGTTTTGGCGCGGATTTGGTATGCGCGCTTTTGTCAATTTGCACATCATTGTTAAGTCAGGGAAGGATGCTCATCACATTTGTGAAGCGATATTTAAAGCCGTTGCCCGCGCGCTTGATGTTGCTTCAGCTATTGATCCGCGGCGTTCTGATATTCCCAGCACCAAAGGCACCCTTACAGAATGAATACTTTCCACCTTGCTTCTACACTTGCGCTTAATAACATTTCAATAAATCGCGAACAGGCGCTTTCAATTCTTGACGCGGATTTTAATGTGCTTATGTGTGAAGCCAACCGCATTCGCACGCGGCATCACGGTAATTCCGTTGCGGTGTGTTCTATTGTAAACGCGCGATCGGGCAAATGCTCTGAAAACTGTAAATTTTGCGCTCAGTCCGCCCATAATTCCGCTTCAATAGATTCTTTTGACATGCTGCCGGCAGACGAAATTGTTTCCGCTTTTAATTCAGCCGGTAAACATCCCATCTCACATTTCGGAATTGTTACAAGCGGGAGGAACGAAGCCGGCGGAAATGAAAAGGAAAAGGAAAAATTGGTTGAAGCATTGAGCAAAATGGGTAAAAACTCCGCAGCAACCCTCTGCGTAAGCATCGGTGGAATCGATGATAAATTTTTAGAAATTCTTAAAAAACTCGGTGTTAGAAGAATTCATCATAATCTCGAAACTTCCGAAAATTTCTTCCCGAAAATCTGCACTACTCATTCTTATGAAGAACGAATAGAAAATATTAACCGCGCGAAAAAACACGGCTTCAATGTCTGCTCAGGCGGGTTGTTCGGTCTTGGAGAAACCTGGGAAGACAGGATTGATCTCGCGCTGCAATTACAGCGCCTTGAAATAAAGTCCGTTCCTCTGAATTTTCTTAATCCGGTGCCGGGAACTCCGTTGGAAAATGCAGTTCCTATTTCTCCACGGGATATTTTGAGAATAATCGCAATTTTCAGATTCGTTCTGCCTACCGCGGAAATAAAAATCGCGGGCGGGAGAGAAGTAAATCTTCGCGATATGCAGTCATGGGTCTTTGCTGCGGGAGCGACATCGCTCATGGTTGGCGATTACCTTACAACAAAGGGCAGAGGCGCTGAGCAGGATTTACAGATGATTAAAGACCTTGGGTTGAAGATACGTTAAT
>JAOZSF010000151.1 GCA_029939815.1 bacterium | reverse complement strand
GGACGCAAAACTTTTGGATTTTTCTTCTCATACAATTGCTTACTGGCGATTTGAAAATGGAGTGAATGGTCAAAAACATAATGGCGATCAGGATGACTTTTACACAGATATTTCCGGGAACGGGAACCATTTGTCAAGCTGGTGGAGTGGCTGCCGACCGACAGCAACTGATTCTGTGCCTTTTTCTGATGTTCCGCAATTTAAAACAGAAAACAAACTCGGGCTTGATTTTGCTTCGAGCCATGATGTTTGTTCATTCAACGGAAAGCCAATTAATTCTTATGCTTTCACAGAAGGCTGGACAGTTGAGTGTTCTGTCAAATTCAAATCTTTCAGTCAGTGGCATTGGCAAGTTCCGATCGCCAAAGCCGGAAAAAAAGGAGATGTAAACGGTTGGGACGGTGCAGATCCACCTTTTTCTATAAAAATCTGTGGCGATACAAATTGGGTTGGGGTCTATCAAAAACCATTTCTAAATTTTATTGACAACAACGGAAATGTTCGCTGGCTTTGGGGAAATGATGTTCTTACCGTTGGAAAATGGTACAATTTTGCTGCTACTTACGACAACAAAACTGTAAAGTTTTTTATCAAAAGTGAAAGCGATAGCGATTATGTTCTTCATAATTCTATCAGCGTGCCTGACGGTGCAGATTTTTCAAAATGGAACAATGAATGGTGCGTTGGCCGCGGGGCATGGGATGGCAACGCAGCCGATTTTGTCGATGCCGTCATTGATGAAGTTCGAATCAGCGATGTTGCACTTGACAGCTCATATTTTCTCACGACTGAAAACAAAGAACTGCCACTGCTTTATCTTACAAATAATAATGCTACAGTTGACTACGGAGTTTCCAATTACACTATCGGCGGAACCAACAACATAAAAGTTGTCGGGATTATGGATTGGGCAAACAACAACGGCGGAAACGGTACACGCTCTGCTGCAACAGGTTGGACAATTCCGACAATTCCGCTTGAAGTTGGCGCCAACACTATTTTAGTAAGCGGAACAAATGTTTATGGTGCCAAAATAAGCGACAGCGTAACAATAACGCGTGAGATTCCGGAACCGATTTCAATTTGTTATTTATTATTTATCATTTATTATTTGAAAGTAAGCCGCGTTTCCCGGCGCGGTATCATAGCAAATAAATTATAGTAAAATTAATTGTTTTGTGTGTAAATTTATGGAAAACGGATTGCGAACCACAAATTCTTCCGGTATTGCTTTGGTGGCTGTTCTGGCAATACTCGTTGTGCTTGCAATCCTCGCCGCCACGTTTGTCACATTTATGAATATTGAGCGCCGCTCCTCGCAAACTAATATGGCAAAACTTCAAGCGGATATGTGTGCCAAAGCAGGTTTTGAACACGCACTTAGTTTGTTAAGAATTGATGCGATAAGCTCTCCGGAACATGATAGCACCGATGAGTCCTGGCATTCAACCTTTTCACCTGATTCTAAAGTTAAGGAAGTGATTGATATTGATGGTCTATCAGATAAATCATCTGACGGACGTTGGTTTTATGTTCGCGATTCAGACGGAAATATAAAAGGCCGTTATGCTGTTCTTATTGAAGATGAATCATCAAAAATAAATGTTAATACCGCAACTGCTATTTCTCCTAAAATGCAAAATCAAGGTGTCGGTACTTTTGAAATCATGTTGTCTGACGGTCATAAACGCGGTCTCCCTTTTTCTTTGAAATTCGCCAAAAATATTTTGAAATATCGATATGGCAGAGACCTCGCTCCAGGACAAAAAAATAAAGACGATAATTTAACTGAATCTTCCTATGCTTCCGACGAAATTGATAACAACGCAAATGGAATAATTGACGAACCCGACGAGGGAATTGACGAACCGGAAGAATACAGCAGCACAAATCCTCGTTGGGACGATCGTGCGTTTTCGTCTATAAACGATGTTATAGCAAAATGTTATAAAAATAAGAAGTTATCATCAGATATTCATCGTTATTTAAAAAAGTTTGCGACAGTAGAATCGAAAGACTCTGAAATGTATTGGGATGATGAGAACCGTGAATTTATACCAAGAGTAAATTTAAATACAGCTACACGAAAACAAATTCAAAAAATATTTAAAAGCGCAAATTCCAAAAAACAATTCACTTCAACAGGTAGAAATTTAAAAAAACTGGTTGCTAACACTATTGACTATCGCGATGAAAATAATGTGCTTACTACCATTGGCAGCGAGTATGGTGTGGAAGCTGTTTGCTTTAATGAAGTGATGGCAAACGAAGGAAGTTATACAATGGAAGTCGGCGACCCGTTTCAACCGAATAGATGGAAAGACAGATATTCTTTTATTCATGTTTACAGTATTTGGTATGATATATACAATAAACATATAAAATACGGCTGGCCAATTAAAAAATTAGGGCATAAAGACGGGCGATCTATGCGGACTATGACTAACGGTATTCCGGTAAGAATTCCTCACACTACTACTGTTAAATTAAGTCAAGACATGGTTTCGCCCATAAGGAATTTTGCATACAGAGATTTTCAGAAAATCCGTAAAACATCCAACTATAATTTTCCGAAAGATTTATGGAAAAATGCATGGCTGAAAATCTTTACCGAACTGAACGCGGACAACACTCCTAAAAAATATATTTATTATCCAATTGTCGGTAACAACGGCGATGAACTTATTGTTGGTTACAACGATAACGCGGAAAATACTTACTCAAATCTTTATCACACATTTAAAAATAAAAAATATAATTCCGTACGACTTGATAATTTGTGGCGAATCGGTGTTGGCGATTGGTGTGTGTTCCCGGAGATGAGTTCGTCTTGGGTTTTTCCTACTGAATATTCTCCGGATTTTAAGCCAAGGAAAGATTTGTATTATTATATTTTTATTGGTGACCAGAGTTTCCCGGGAAATATCGGCACAAGAAACGATTTCCCTTTTAAAAATGTTAGTCGAACTCCGTGGAAGGGATATAATAGATTTATGGATGTTGATGGAGATCCAAGCTCACATTCACGATCGGAAGTTATCACTATAAAAAAAGAAAATTTAAAAGGAACAACAATAAAAATCCCCGATGATAAAGATGAAATGGATATGCTGAGATGGGCATATAAAGACGGCGAACCGATAAAAGCAAAAAACGGATTTTTACGCGTGAATCTCACTTCATGCAAAGATACAGGTTACGTTGGCGGAATGAAAAAAACTACTGACTTTAAAGCTTTCAGCAATAAAAATTGTTTCGATATTGTTTATATTATGAGACCGGATATTATTGAATTAATTAATATTAGCGATAAACCTATAAGCCTTCGTAACTGGAAAGTTGTTATTAATACCGGCTCTTATGCTGATCAGGTTGGTTTAATTGAAAAAGCTGTTCATTACAGCACAGCCAGGCAGGGAAGATATGATGACCCGAATCCGTCAATTCCACCTAACGGATATTTTTATCTCACAAACAAACGCTCGGTTTTTGACCGGGAATTCGGCACACCGGATGATGGCACCTGGGGTTCTTCCGCTCAGGAAAAATATCCGTGTTTTGAATTGCCTGATTTTCTTTGGGGCGTTAGATATAAAATAACTGATGTTGATTTCGATAAAATAACTGTCAGTGGCGCGGATTGGAAAAAAGACCAAATGAAATATGAAATGATTGAAATACATAGTAATCATAAATCAAAAAATAGAAATTCCCCGACTGGAATCAGACAATCCATTCGTAGCAGCGGACGGAACTGGGTTAGTGTTCAGTCTCTTGGTGATTTCCGTATCAATTTAGATTATAATGGCGTAAAACCGGGCGATGATATGATAATTCTCGGTATGCCGCGTGAAGGTGGTTTCCTTTCAATGACCCTGAAAAATCAATATAATCAAATTGTCGCAAGAACCATTGAATACGGAAGTGTTGAACCTGAAGAACAAAATTATTCCACAGAAAAATTTGATCCTACTCATTATACCTGGGTGAAATCAACTCAACCTACTTTTGGCGGCACGGAAAGAAAAGCAAGAAATCATTCGCATCCGCGAAGCAATTTGAATAAACCGCATATTAAAAACAATAGAATGGTCTCGCTTGCGGAAATACAAAAAATTCGCGCAGCTGAAGACTGGGAAAATATTGGTGGTAAAAAAGGCGATAATAAAGTCCTTAAATCTATTGGAAATTATTTTACTGTTTCGGGTATCAGGCTTGACCCGGAAGAAAAAGGTACACATATAAAAGGTTGGCGACCGGCTTTTGGCGAAATCGCACATTCTAAAGCAAATGTCGTTTTGGCTAAAAATGCAAATTGGGAGCCCGGAATATGGGAAGGGCAGACGTTAAGAATTCTTTCCGGAAAACTTAAAGGTGAGGAATTTCCGATTGTCAAAAGCGCAAAAAGTTCATTGCAAATTGATGGTTATTCAATTCCAGGGAATAAACTTCTTAAAGTTGATAAAGGCGATAAATTTTCTGTTGGACCAGGATATTCAACCGCTATGTATTATAGTAGGAAAAACAATGATGAAGGAATTTGGGAGTGGAAAAATAAATCACTTGAGAAAGTTAAATATGGACTTTATCTTTTCGGCTTAAATGACTCTATTAATACCACAGAATTTTTAGAAGAAAATTATAACACGAAATTAGAAGTGTATGTCTTTAACTTCAACAAAAACTGTTATGATAAACTTCCGCTTACAAATAAATATTTAAAAAATACTAATCAAAATAATATTTATAAACAAGTGGTTAGCAAAGAAAATTTCCAATATGAAAAAAGTGATGCCGTCTTTTGCGGTACGATACTACCTGAACATATTTCGTCAAAAAAAGGTGTTCGTTTAAAAATTATTCCCCATGGTCTTAATGAGAAAAAATCTTCCGGATTCGCATGGTTTGATTACGCATATCTTGCTCCGGGAATTGTTAGAGGAAAAATCAATATTAATACTGCTCCGTTAAGAATATTAAGTTCGCTTCCCGGAATTACCCCTAAGCTTGCTAAAAATATTTTAAGAAATAATGGGGCGACACGAAACTTTAAGGAAATTACTGATATTTTTGACGTAAAAGGTATCACACCGGAAACTTTTGGTAAAATATGTAACTTAATTACTACACGAAGCGACCAGTTCAGAATTCAGGTTTTCGCCGAAGCGTTAAAAGATACGAATAACGATGGAAATTTTAATTTAAAAGAAGGAGATAAAATTATCGCTCAAGCAAAAATTGATAAAATTATTGACAGATCACAATTAACCGATGATGATCAGAAATCACAATCGTTTATATTTAAGTAATGCTAACCGAAAACATTAAACATGGAGGGACGTTGTCCCCAACGTCCTAACTTGCGCCCATTGATGTTTGAAAAATGTTTCGTGAATAAGGTCGCCGGGGACGGCGACCCTCCATTGATAAATCTAACAACCAAAAAAACAAAACAAAAAAATGAA
>JAOZSF010000150.1:2400-5537 GCA_029939815.1 bacterium | reverse complement strand
AGTTGTCAAGAGTTTGATAAATAAACGCGAGTTTGATATTATATTCAATAACTTATAAATATTGACAAGGAGATAAATATGACTGATAATAATAAATTTACTGCAGTTCCGGACAAAAACGGCTTTTTCGGTAAGTACGGAGGAAAATTCCTGCCGCCTCAACTCGAAAAACCTTTCGCGGAAATTATTGAATCATATAACAGAATTAAAAGCGATGCGAGTTTTATTACCGAACTCAGATACATCAGAAAACATTTCCAGGGGCGACCAACTCCGGTTTTTCACGCAAGAACTTTATCGCTGGAAAATGGCGGCGCTCAAATTTATCTCAAACGCGAAGACCTGAATCATACAGGTGCTCATAAATTAAATCATTGCATGGGTGAAGGTTTACTCGCTAAATTTATGGGGAAAAAGAAACTTATCGCTGAAACCGGCGCCGGACAGCACGGCGTCGCTGTCGCTACCGCGGCAGCTTATTTCGGTCTCGAATGCGAAGTTCATATGGGTGAAGTCGATATCGCGAAACAAGCACCGAATGTAAGCAGAATGAAATTGCTCGGAGCTAAAGTTATTCCGGTAACTCATGGACTTAAAACTTTGAAAGAAGCTGTCGATTCCGCTTTCGAAGCGTATCTGAAAGATTATAAAAACTCAATTTACTGTATCGGTTCGGTCGTTGGACCTCATCCGTTTCCAATGATGGTGCGTGATTTTCAGAAAATTGTCGGAATAGAAGCCCGTGAACAATTCTTTGATTTAACAGGCGAGTTGCCGGATGTCGTTTGCGCATGCGTTGGCGGAGGGTCGAATGCGATAGGTATTTTTTCGGCGTTTTTGAACGACCCTTGCGAGCTAATTGGAGTTGAACCACTCGGCAGAGGAGAAGGCGTTGGTGAAAATGCCGCGTCAATGACTTATGGCCATGAAGGAATTATTCACGGATTCAAATGTTACCTTCTGCAAAATGATGACGGTTCACCGGCTCCGGTTTATTCCTGCGCGAGCGGACTTGATTATCCGGGCGTTGGTCCTGAACATTGCTACTTGAAAGATGAGGGCAGAGTTAAATATGTAACTTGTTTAGACACGGGATGCAGTGACGCGTTTTTTAAATTAACGCGACTGGAAGGTATTATTCCCGCGATTGAAAGCGCGCACGCTATTGCTCACGCGCTTGTTAAAGCCAGAGAAATGAAAACAGGAACGATTCTTGTAAATCTCAGCGGAAGAGGAGATAAAGATTTGGATTATGTTCTTGAAAACTGGGGAGAAGGAAGTTGAATTAATGATGAATGTTGAATGATGAATTAATGATAAATACGATGAAATTTTTAATATGTAAAATTTGCTTGCAAATTTCACCTTAATTCAACATTTAACATTCATCATTCATAATTGCAACATTACGAATTATAGCCCATATCTCCCATAAAAAAACCCAAAAAAGCACGACAATGAATAAACTCGTAGTATTAGGAATGGACGGCGCAACATGGAATGTTCTGACTCCGCTCATTGAGCAGAACAAACTGCCGAATCTTAAAAAATTACGCGATAAATCCGCATGGGCGGATTTGGATAGTACCGTTCCGCCACTCACTCCGCCTGCGTGGACATCTGCTTTTACAGGAAAAAATCCCGGAAAACATAATGTTTTCGATTTTGCAAAGTCATCACGGGAAGATTATGAACTGCATCTCACAAGCCGACTTGACAGAAAAGCGCGTGCTGTTTGGAATGCTGTGAGTGAAGCGGGAGGGAAAGTTGTTTTGATGAATGTCGCACACACATTTCCGCCTGAGAAAGTTAATGGAGTTGTTATCAGCGGATTTGGAACTCCGGAAAGCGAGTGTGATTACACTTATCCGCCTGAGTTAAAGCAGGAAATCCTGAAGAAGCATCCTGATTTTCGTCCCGGCATTCCTACAAGTTTTATTGCCAACAATGACACGGCGGAATTTCTAAAAGTTCTTGACTCGCACACCAAAACGAATTTTCAGGTTTTTAAAGAACTTTACAAGGAAAATTCTCCTGAACTTGGAATTTATGTTTTTGATGAAATGGACAGACTGATGCATTTTTTCTGGCATTGTTTTGATGAAAAACATCCGCGTTATGCAAAAACAGACTTTACTGAAAAATTTATAAATCATTTTCAACTCGTTGATAAATTAATAGGGGAGTTCCTCGATGATTTACCCGATGATGTCCATGTGATGAGCTTTTCAGACCATGGATTCGGTGCAGTGCATTCTGATATTTATCTTAATAATTATCTTCTTGAAAAAGGATATATCACTTTGAAAGAAGGTGCGGAAACAGAGGTTAAGGTTACAACTTCCGTGAAAATCAAGTCCGTTATAGTTAAACTTCTCGAAAAAATCGGCCTCTGGAAATTTTACCGCGATTATAGATTGAAAACTATTCCGGTCGGCACTGTCTGGTTTCTTAAAAATATTGACTGGACAAAAACTAAAGCCGTTATGGCTTCTATGGCAGGAAAAAGCATTCGTCTGAATGTTTGTAATCGCGACCCGATAGGCGCGGTTAATTCTGATGAAGTAGTTCAGTTAATTGAAAATCTAAAAAAAGATTTGCTGGATTTATGCGATCCGAATACCGGTGAAAAAGTCATCACTAAAATTTGGAGGGGGACAGAAGCTTATTCAGGTGAATACGCGATTTACGCGCCTGATTTGATTTTAGGCACCGCGCCCGGATATTCATTTCATCACGGGTTTAGCGATTCGATAATTAAAGAATCGACTCAGCATGGTAGAATCCGTTCGGGTGATCATGAACAGTTCGGAACTTTTATTTTAGCCGGTGAAGGAATTAAAAGCGGGAAATTGGATAAGGCGGGAATAATGGATATTGCGCCGACAATTTTACACATTATGGGCTTATCTGTTTCAGATGAAATGGATGGTAAATTTTTAGATAAAGCTTTTGAAGAAAAATGGAAAGAAAATCATCCGCTGAAAATTATCGAAGAAACTGAATGGGCGGCAGAAAAATCATCAACTTCAGATGATGAAGAAAAACAAATCGCCGAGCAGTTAAAAGCACTTGGTTATTTATAGTAGGGCAAGCTTCCAGCTTGCTGTTCAATCGACAAAAAATGTCGATTGAAG
>JAOZSF010000150.1:0-2300 GCA_029939815.1 bacterium | reverse complement strand
GGTCCGGCATACGCCAGATTAAAAAGTCCAAATCAGCTACTGCAGCCATGAAATAAATTCAATCGGCAAAAAATGTCGATTGTTTTTTTGTGCAAAAGAAAATTAAATAATATAACTTACAAAATAAAAAAGAAGGAAACTAAAAAATGAAAAACAAACTGAAATTCACTCTCTGCTTTACAATCGTTATCTCGGCTTTATATTTATCTGCCGCAACTAAATATGTTTCTAAAACAGGAGCAAATGTTCCACCGTATGATTCGTGGGCAAATGCCGCAACAACAATTCAGGCAGCGGTTACCGAATCAGGGGTTGATGACACGATTTTAATAGGCGATGGAACATATTATCCTACAAACCAGATTGAAATTATGGGTAACAGAACTGTAATAAGTGAAAATGGTCGCGAAAAAGTTGTTGTTGATGGTAGTGCAACAAACAGATGTTTTTATTTATCTGAAAATGCAACTATATCAGGATTAACTATTTCAAACTGCTATACACATAGAGATGGAGGCGCTGTATTTCTTGATGATGGTATAGTTAGTAACTGTGTTTTTACGCATAATTCTGCTGATTATTGGGGAGGTGCTTTATCTTTTGGTTCCGGAGGTGTTGTGCAGGATTCTACATTTAATTACAACACACTTAGCAAAGATAAGGGAGGAGCAATTGTTGTTTTTGCCGGTGGGCTTATTCGTGATTGTGAATTTAATTATAATTCAAGTACAAATTATGGCGGAGCGGTTTGCTGTTATCAGGGAGGAACTGTAGAAAATTGTTCCTTTACGCGTAATTCTGTTAACTCTTCAAAAGGAGGAGCTGTTTATTGTTATAAAGGAGGTGGAATTTCTAACTGTACTTTTGATTTGAACCATTCAGCTTCAAAAGGCGGAGCGGCTTACTGTTATGAAGGCGGAAAATTTATTAGTTGTACCTTTAATACAAATTATTCCTTTGGAAACGGTGGCGCGGTTTATCTTAATAACGGCGGCACATTAACCAACTGTACAATTAATAAAAGTTCTGCAGTTGGTTTTGGTGGAGGTGTTTATTGTATTGACGATGGTAATTTACAAAATTGCACACTTTTTGATAATTATTCTGATGAACATGGTGGCGGAATTTTTATTTTAGGCGGAACTATTGATAATTGTGACATTATTAATAATGATACCGCGGGATTCGCAGCTGGAATTTACTGTAAAGATGATAGCGTTATTCAGGATTGTTTAATAGCTGAAAATTGGGCGGTTGAAAGTGCTGGCGGTGTTTATATAGAAAACCGATGTACTTTCAGAAGAAATATAATAAGTAATAATTTTTCCAAAAATGCTGGCGGACTTAGATTGTATAAGAATACTGACGCAGAAAACTGCTTGATTAATGCTAATCATGCAACACATTATGGCGGCGGAGTTTATAATAATGGCGGTACATTACAGAACTGCACAATTGTAAATAATAAAGCTGACTGGAAAGGTGATGGAGTTTATTCTTATACCGGCACAGTTGTAAACTGTATTTTATGGAATAACGGCAACAGTAATTATTTTGAACCGTGGACTGATAATAGTTATAGTTGTATAGAAAGATGGGTGAATGCTGCTGATAATATAATTTCGAATGATCCAACTTTTTATTCTGAAACATCCTTTAAATTGTTAGATGGTTCGCCATGCTTAAATTCAGGAACTGTTTTGTCGGGAATGTCTTCTCAGAAAGATTTGGACGGGAATCCCCGCGTAGTTGACGGAAAAGTTGATATGGGATGCTATCAGGGAGCGATACCTGAACCGGCTCTACTTATTAATCTTTGTTTATTATTTATCATTTATTATAGGAAAAAATAATAAGGATATTTTGAATTTTTTAATTGACCTAAACAATAACCAAAATTAAGAAAAAAACCAACTTGTACAGTCAACCTTTTTTGCTGATTGAGCATCTAAAACTCGCAAAGCGACCGGCGTATGCCAGTTGAAATTGAATATTGGATATTTTTATGGAGTGCAGTCTAATGAAATAATTCCTCCGGTGGCGGACTTTCAGCATGCGCTTAACGCACGATCATAAAGACGCGATAGCGGCATTTACTGCGTGTCCCGATGGCATGGCGTAATGAATTTTCTCAAACGAAAATTCTTTATTACTGTATTCCAAAAAAAACAGTGCCCTGCACTGATATATTCGATACTAATTTCTTATACAATCAACATTTTCTGTCGATTGAAAATTACCTTGGCGCTTTGTGAATATCGACCACCGAATACCGACCACCGAATACCGACCACCGAATA
>JAOZSF010000149.1 GCA_029939815.1 bacterium | reverse complement strand
TCCGCAGCCAACGGCAGCGGCTACAACCTGAAACCTGGTCCGCAGCCAACGGCAGCGGCTACAACCTGAAACCTGCCCGGCATCCCGGCATACGCGGGACATGTGCGCCGGGTGCTTCGCCAAACCTGAAAGTATGTCAAATACATCCGAAACACTTTATAATCCTGACAAACTTTACAGTCCCGGCTACGTTCGGGATTTACTTCTTTTTCACGACATCCGTTTGAAGAAGAATCTTGGTCAGAATTTTATGATTGACCGGCATGGTGTTGATAAGATTATAAAAGCCGCGGATATTTCTTCGGAAGATATTGTACTTGAAGTAGGTCCCGGGATCGGCAATCTAACTTATCAGCTTTTACAAAAAGCCAAACAGGTAATTTCAGTTGAAATTGATGACAGATTTATGCCGGTTCTGAAAGGATTATTTGGCGGATTTGATAATTTGACACTTGTTCATGCTGACATTTTAAAAGTTGATCTTAAGAAGAGATTTGATGAGCTGGGTTTTTATCCTAATAAAATTGTTGCCAATGTCCCCTATTATATAACAACACCAATATTGACAACTCTCGTTCAATCTGGTCTTTCTTTTGATTCAGCTACATTTACAATGCAGCAGGAGGTTGCTCACAGATATATTGCTAACCCCGGCAGCAAAGCTTACGGTTCGATTTCGGTTGTGATAAATTACTGGGGAAAGCCCAAACTTTGTTCGATGCTTCCCGCACGCTGTTTTTTTCCGATGCCGAAAGTGGAATCATCAATTTTGAATATTGCGATGCATAAAACGCCGCCTGTTGGTATTGCGAACGAAAAATTATTTTACAGGATTGTTCGTGCTGCATTCAGTAAACGAAGAAAAATGCTGAGGAATTCTCTTGAATTAATAAAGAATGACGGTTACGCCGTTAAAGAGGCGTTGGCAGCCGCAAATATTGATGAAACGAGGAGGGCTGAAAGTCTTTCCCTTAATGATTTTGCAAGGTTAACCGATGCAATAATTGAGGAAACCGGAAAGTAAACGGTCAGCCCTTTAACGGCCGGCTAAATATATAATATTCAATGCTCAATATTCAATCAGGAAAGTTTAAAGCTTAACTTTCAGAACACATCATGAATGCTAACGATGAAATTTTAAAAGAAGAACTTGAACAATTCAAGGCAGAAAAGGAAAAAATCAGGAAACTGGTTGGGCAAATCGGCGGCCAGAAATCAGATTTGCAGGACAGGATTATAAACATATCATTTGCAGCCATAATCGCATTACTTTTCATGGCGGATATTTTGCGGCATTTCTTTGCAATTCACATTCCTTTTCCAACAATTTTCTCTCTTGAACTTGGAGTTCTTCTTGTTTCAATAAAGATTATCTGGATGATTCATCGACAAACCAAAGTTGAACATTTTCAATTCTGGATTTTGCAGTCAATAGAATTCAGACTAAATGATTTATCTAAAAAAATCAAGAATATTGAAAAGACACTTTCTGCCAAAAAGAATATTTCTTAACCTTTCGCGTTAGCATTCAACTTCCTGTTTTTTATCACCTGGATAATCTCACGAACAAAAGTACATTCACATTTGGCCGGGCATGGTTCCAGATTATCTTCATGCAAACACAATTCGGGACATTCTTCTAATCCGGTAGTTCTTTCCACGAATATTGGTCCATCATACAAATCTTCAAATTTTTCCACCTCAAGGCCGAAGGTTCCTTTACAAGAATGATTGAACAGAAAAACGCCCGCACGCAACGCTTCAAAGAAAACCTGATATCCGATGATTTCAATTTCTTCGTCATTCAGGAAATCATCTCTTGTTTTCCATACATAACCACAATTAGAGCAGGTACAAAAGTTTTTTTCTTTTATTATTTCACACATTTTTATCTCCATTTAACAAACGAATATATTCTACAATTCCTTCAATATTAATCGAACTTTCCCACGTTCTGCACCGGCAATTGAACGGGACATCATTATCGTAATATTCAACCCAGGCC
Source organism: bacterium (assembly GCA_029939815.1). Lineage (GTDB taxonomy): Bacteria > Auribacterota > UBA3054 > UBA3054 > B51-G9 > B51-G9. Next base: position 3,588 of record JAOZSF010000149.1, on the reverse strand, counting down.
CCTGTTGAGTCAAGTAATTCCAAAGTCTTCGCGAAAAATCTCGTGTTTCCAAACAGCCGTTCCAAAAACTCGCGTGCTCTCAGATTTTACATGCAGTTCATCTTGAACGTTCATTTTAAGAAAGGAAGCCGAACTGTACGGCGGACCGTAGAAATTTATTATGTTCGGTCCGACACTGTAAATAAGCATTTCACCATTGCCGATAGAATGCACTGCTCCGTCATCGCCGGAAGCATTATTTTGCCAGATTTTTATTTTGTCAGTCATAATTCAAACATATTATTTCCCGGATTTCGGGGCAACAAAATGGAAAAACACAACATCACCTTCCTGCATAATGTAGCTTTTTCCCTCGGAGCGAAGAACGCCTTTATCCCTCGCGGCCGGAAAGGAACCTGTTTCAACAAGGTCGTCAAAAGAAACAATATCCGCGCGGATAAACCCCTGCTCAATATCAGAATGTATTTTTCCTGCCGCTTGAGGTGCGGTAGATCCTTTCACAATAGTCCAGGCTCTAACTTCATCAGGTCCGGTAGTGTAAAAAGATATATAATTAAGCAGTCTGTAAGCCGATTTTATCATCACATCAAGACCGTGGATTTCCCAACCGAGTTCTTCAATAAACAATTCACGTTCATCCGGTTCAAGAGCTGCAAGTTCGGCTTCAACGGCTGCCGAAACGGTAATAATTTCGCAGTTATCTGTTTCCGCGTATTCTTTTAGAGCGGCGATATCATTTTTTATATCATCATCGATATTTTCGCCTACGTTTGCGATAAACATAACCGGTTTTGAAGTAATAAAACTTGCTTCTTTAAGGAGCGGTAAATCTTCTTTTGCCGGAGGGTTATTTTTGAAAAATTTACGGAGAGGAATTCCCTCTTCAAGTGTAGGTTTAATTTTCATTAAAAAAGTTTCCCACTGCTTGGCTTCTTTGTCTCCGCCTTTTGCAATCCGCGAAACTTTTTGAAGTCTTTTTTCTACTGTCTGTAAATCAGCAAGCGCGAGTTCCATGTCAATTATCTGAACATCATCAATAGGATTTGGCGCTCCGTGAACATGTGTGATGTCAGCTGTTTTAAAACATCTGACAACATGAGCAATCGCGTCAACTTCACGGATATGCGAGAGAAATTTATTCCCGAGACCTTCACCTTTATGAGCTCCCTTTACAAGTCCTGCAATATCGACAAAATCAACGGTTGCAAAAGTAATTTTTTTCGGATTCTCCATTTCGGCAAGTTTATCAATGTGTTTATCGGGAACGATAACCGATCCGATATTCTGGTCGATAGTACAGAAGGGATAATTTTCCGCCGGAGCGGTAGCACCGGACAAGGCGTTAAAAAAAGTTGTTTTACCTACGTTAGGCAATCCTACAATTCCAATTTTCATTATTTAATTATTTGTTATTCGTTAATTGTTATTCGTCAATCGTTACATCATTTTTTATACTTCGACTGTAGAAGTTGTTTCATCTGATTCAATGCAGGCATCGAGAATTTTTTGTATTTCCGCTCCTCTGTTAAAATCCGGCTGGTCATTTTTTCCTGTCAGAATGCTATTTATAAATCGTTCATATATATTTGGTGTTTTACCGCATTCTACAGTTTCCCATTGAAATTTATCAATATTCTTTCCCCGGCACATTTCGAGTTTATCTGTTGCTTTATCGAGGTCTATTCTTATAGCTCCTTTATCGCCGAAAATTCTCAAAGCGAGAGAATTAGGATAACCGGTTGCCCATCTTGTAGTGTGGATTGTACCGATAGCGCCGTTTTGGAATTCCACGAAAATAACCGCGGAATCATTTGCATCCAATTCATATTCACCTATTTTGTCGTTCTTTGCTTTATGGAATGTTTTTAATTTGCAATTAACAGATTTAATTTTTCCCGCCGGAAAACTTGTGAAATCAAGAATATGAACCCCAACATCGCCAAGTACGCCAAGACTTCCGTGCTTTTTAGACAGTCGCCACAGCCATGCCGTTTCTGTCTTCCAATCGCCCCAGCTTTTTGATGAGAGCCAACTTTGCAGATAACTTGCCTCAACATGCATAATTCTGCCGATTTTTCCGGCATTTAATATTTCATGAGCTTTTTGAATCGCGGAAGAATTTCTGTATGAAAAGTTTACCATATTAATTATGCCCTTCGCGTTAGCGGCATCCGCCATCTTTTTTGCGTCCGGATAATTTGTTGCAAGAGGTTTTTCACAAAGAATATGTTTACCGCTTTCAATAACTTTTAATGAAACTTGCGAATGAAGCGCGTCCGGTGTCACATTACTGACAGCATCAAGTTCGCTGTCCGCGAGCATATCATCGATATCGGTAAAAGTTTTTGGGATATTATATTCTTTTGCGAATTCCTTTACCTTTTTATCAATAACATCACAAGCGGAAATGATTTTCACGTTCGGGTTGGAAGCGAAATTCTGCGCGTGAGAATTTGCCATTCCACCGGTTCCTATAATGCCAAGTTTTATCATATTCGTTATTCGTTATTCGTTATTCGTTATTTGTTATTAGATTTTTTAGTTTTATCCAATATTTTATCCATAAGTAAACTAACTTCAAAAAGAGAATAAAGCGGAGCGGCCATAAGGATCATTGTAAAAGCATCCGGCGGAGTAAAGAAAGCGGAGACCAACAAAATAATTATAAGAACTATTCCCCTGTTTTTTTCTAATTTTTTTCTTGGAACGGCTCCGATTCTCATTAGGAAAACCAGAATAATAGGAATTTGAAAAGCACATCCCGCAGCAAGGAGCAGAAAAGTCGTGAATCCGATATAATGCGGCATAGTAATATTAGGAACTAGAAAATCGCTGCCGAAGCTCATGAAAAATTTCATAGCCAAAGGAACCATTATCCAATAAGCGAACATAACTCCCGTCCAAAATAAGACAAAAGATATTCCTGACAAGCGCGAGATCCATTTTCTTTCATGCTGATGTAATGCGGGGGCAACAAAAAGCCATATATGCCGAATAATATAAGGGAGCGCGATAAGCAAACCGAAAAGAATTGAAAGTTTTATTCTCAAAACAAAAATGTCAGGTGGATTCAACCATGTAAGAGTTTTAAGAGACCTGCTGCCCGGATAGACCAAAATTTTCAGCCATAATTTCTGAAATGGGAAAGCGGCGATTGTGCAGATTAAAAGAGCTGCCACACAATGAACGATACAGCCCCTCAACTCCGCGAGGTGTTCGTAGAAGGATTTTGGTTCATCATGTAAAGAATTATTTTCGGATAAGTTATCAGACATTCTCATCAGACTTATCATTATCGGGAACTTTTTCGGTTGGCTTATCAATATCATTCATCTCGTCATCAACATCTACAATAACATCCTCTTTAACATCTTTAACAGCCTTTTTAAATTCTCTGAGAGATTTACCAACTGACCGTGCGAGTTCGGGCAATTTTTTTGATCCGCCGAAAATAATCAAAACAACAATGACAAAAATAATTATCTCAGTCCATCCAACACTCATTTTTAAGCTCCATTTTCAATTGTTAATCACCTGATACATTAAATATGATACTTAATACGAGCCTGAAAGTCAAATATAACATAA
>JAOZSF010000148.1 GCA_029939815.1 bacterium | reverse complement strand
GTGACCGGAGTCGAACCGGCGACGTTCAGCTTGGGAAGCTGACATTCTACCACTGAATTACACCCGCGTAATTATATATAGGTGGTCATTTTTCAAACAACTGATATATTATATCAAAAAAAATATAAAAGGACAAAAGGCGTTTTTAAGTTTGTCAAATAAATGAAAAAATGTATACTTATCATGCGGCTATCTATTATTCCATTATTCCATTTTTCACGTTGACAATAAAGTATTGAATTGATATAATACGCAACCTGTAACAAGATAAGTATGTAAACTATTATAATTAACTGAACAAAAAAATAAAAACTAAAAGGTATTAACCAATGGCTAAATGTAAAAAAACAAAAAAAGTAAAAGCAACAAAATATGTTTATTTCTTCGGCGGCGGCAAATCCGAAGGTAAAAGTTCTATGAAAGAACTGCTCGGCGGTAAAGGAGCAAACCTTGCCGAAATGAGCTCAATCGGATTACCGGTGCCCCCAGGATTTACGCTAACAACTGAATGCTGCGACCAATTCTATCAGCAAGGCGAGAAATGGCCTAAAGGATTAAATGAAGAAGTTGATAAGCATATCAAAAGATTAGAAAAAGTTACCGGGAAAACTTTCGGTAAAGGTAAAAATCCTCTTCTCGTTTCTGTTCGTTCAGGCGCGGCAGTTTCAATGCCGGGTATGATGGATACAGTTCTTAATCTCGGATTAAACGATGAAACTCTTCAGTCTTTAATCGATCTCACTGGAAATGAAAGATTCGCTTGGGATTCATACAGACGTTTTATGCAGATGTTCGGTGACGTTGTTCTCGGAATGAAACATCATGATTTCGAACACGCATTGGATATAGTAAAAAAACGCAACAAAGTTAAACTTGATACCGATCTTGATGTTGACGGTTTAAAGGAAGTTGTTGCTGAATATCAGAAAGTTTATAAAAAAGCTAAAAAAGCTTTTCCGCAGGATGCTCGCAAACAGCTTCAGGAAGCTATTGACGCAGTATTCAGTTCTTGGAACAACGAGCGCGCAATCAAATATCGCGCAATGAATGAAATTCGCGGATTACTTGGAACAGCTGTAAACGTTCAGACCATGGTTTTTGGTAATTCAGGTCAGAACAGTGCGACAGGAGTTGCTTTCACACGTGATCCTTCTACCGGTTCTAATAAATATTTCTACGGTGAATTCCTTATTAACGCACAGGGCGAAGATGTGGTTGCCGGAATCAGAACACCTCAGCAGATTACGCTTAAAGGCTCAAAAGAATGGGCAAAATCGCAGAAAGTTTCTGAAGCCAAACGTAAAAAAGAATTCCCATCACTTGAAGAAGTTATGCCGAAATCTTTTAAAGAACTTGACGCGATCCGCGTGAAACTCGAAAAACATTATAAAGATATGCAGGATCTTGAATTCACAATCGAAGACGGCACTCTTTATATGCTGCAGACCAGAACAGGTAAACGCACAGCCGCAGCGGCAGTTCAAACAGCGGTTGACATGGCTAAAGAAAAACTGATTACTGAAAAAGAAGCTGTACTAAGAGTTGAACCTAAAGCTCTTGATCAGTTGCTTCATCCTACTTTCGATCCTAAATCTGAAAAAGAAGCGAAACAAATCGCTAAAGGATTACCGGCTTCTCCGGGTGCAGCGACAGGTCAGGTATATTTCTCAGCTGATGAAGCTGAAAAACAAGCAGCAGCAGGCAAAGTTGTTATCCTTGTTCGTATCGAAACTTCTCCTGAAGATATCGGCGGAATGGATGTTGCAAAAGGAATCCTCACTTCACGCGGCGGTATGACATCTCACGCGGCAGTTGTTGCTCGCGGAATGGGAACATGCTGTGTTGCCGGATGTGAAGAAGTGGTAATTGATTACAAATCGAAAAGTTTTAAAGCCAGTGGTAAAACTGTTAAAGAAGGGGAGTGGATTAGTTTGAACGGTTCAACAGGCGCAGTTTATGCAGGGCAGATTAAGACTACCGATCCTTCACTTTCAGGTAATTTCGGAACTATCATGAAACTTGCCGACAAGTACCGCAGACTTGGCGTTCGCACAAATGCTGATACACCGCATGACACAATCGTTGCTGTAAAATTCGGCGCTGAAGGAATTGGTCTTACAAGAACTGAACATATGTTCTTTGAAGGAGATAGAATTATATCAATGCGTAAAATGATTCTTGCAGAAGATGAAGCGGGACGTAAAAAAGCATTGAAAGGTCTTCTTCCGTTACAGCGCAAAGACTTTACAGGAATCTTCAAAGCACTTAAAGGTATGCCGGCTACAATCCGTTTCCTCGATCCTCCTCTTCATGAGTTTGTTCCGCACGATAAAAAAGGGCAAATGGAAATGGCTAAAGCTATGGGTGTTCCGCTTAAGCAGATCAAAGATAAAGTTGATTCATTGCATGAAATGAATCCGATGCTTGGACATCGCGGCTGCCGTCTCGGTATTTATTATCCTGAAATCACGGCGATGCAGGCTCAGGCGGTAATAGAAGCAGCTTATGCTGTCGAAGGGTCAAAACCTGAAATTATGATTCCTCTTGTAGGGAATGTAAAAGAATTCACAAATCAGAAGCAGATTGTTCTGGATGTTTATGAAGCAATTGCAAAGAAAAAAGGCAAAAAACTTCCTTATCTCAAAATCGGTACTATGATTGAAGTGCCAAGAGGCGCTCTAACCGCCGATGCAATTGCGGAAGAAGCTGAATTCTTTAGTTTCGGAACTAACGATCTTACACAGATGGGTTGTGGATTCAGTCGTGATGACGCCGCAAAATTCCTCGGTCAGTATGTTGAAATGGGAATTTATGAAAATGATCCGTTCCAGTCTCTTGATCAGGAAGGAATTGGCGAGCTTATCAAAATTGCTGTTGAAAAAGGCCGTAAGACCCGCAAAAATATCAAACTCGGAATCTGCGGTGAACACGGTGGTGATCCTGCCAGTGTGGAATTCTGCCACAGAGTAGGTTTGGATTATGTTAGTTGTTCGCCTTATCGTGTTCCGATTGCAAGACTTGCAGCGGCACAGGCAGCAATTAAATACGGTAAGAAGTAATTTAATAATTTGGAAATTGGTTAATTTGATAATTTTAATATTGCAAATTAACCAATTCTCCAATTGTACGATTAATAAATTGAATAGCGTTTGACTTGTAGAGTTATTTTCGCTATAATTACGTGAATTATTTAAGAATTGATTTTTGAGTCAAAACACAGTTTATTGTGGTTCCTCAAACTATCAATACAAATTATGTAACAAATACTCAGGAGAATAGAGTGCTAACGATTTCCATTAGGAAGAATGAACCGGTAGAAAAAGCGATTCGCAGACTTAAAAAAAGAGTTGACCGTGAAGGTGTGCTTAAAATTGTCCGCCAGAAAGCTTATTACGAAAAGCCCAGCGAAAAACGTATCCGCAAACGGAAAGCGGCGAGAAGAAACGCTGTTCGTATAAGAAGAATGGGGACTTTCCGATTCCAAAATAACGAATTCAGAACTGAGAGGTAATTAATGAATAATGCTTCAAGAAACGAAAACGTCTTGCTAACTCAAAAAGTTCACGCTTTTCATAAATTCTTTTATGTTGATTATAAAGAAAACCAGCGTGGCAGATTTTTGAAAATCACTGAAAAAGACGGACGGTTTAGAAGCACTATCATTATTCCGGAAGAAGCTGTTGACGATATGGCTAAATTGCTAACCAAAATTAGTGATGAGTTTTCTCCCGCGGAGCGAACAGCTGATAAAAGAAAAGAGTTCGAAGCAAGACAGCTTGAATTTGAGAGCAGGCGTGCTGCGGAAAAAAGCAGTGAGTCTCACGATAACCCTCAGAACAATTCTGAAGAAATTTAGAATGAATTTAATAATAGTATGAGCAATAAAAAAAATAATTCCGGTTTTACATTGATTGAACTTATGGTTGTTATTACAATCATAGGAATTCTTGCCGGATTAAGTGTTGGTGTTGTTAATATGGTAGGCAAGCAAAACAAAATTGCCGCTGCAAAAGCTACAATTCAAAAACTTGAAGCTGCTCTTAACAATTATTACACTCATGCCGGAACTTATCCGCCGACTCCTGAAGATTATAGATTTGATTCAACAATAATGGATGTTCTAACCGGAGATTTGAATCACGATAAAGTTTATAATCCCGCTGATGGAGATTTGGCTAAAAGTTCAAGATGGCGTGGACCGTATCTTCCTATTGACAAGAAAAATACCGATTCTGAGGGTAATCTTAATGACCTATGGGGAAATTCTTACAGATATTACGAAAACGAAAATGAAAGTCCACGATGTGACTCTAATCCAACAACTTTTCTATTGTACTCTTGCGGACCGGACAGAAAAGCGACTGACGAGACACGCGAACAGGCAATTGATTACACATTAGAGTTTAACAGAGATAATATAAAAAACTGGGAGGATGAATAATGTTAAAAAATAGAAGCAGACATGGTTTTACCCTTATCGAGTTATTGGTTGTAATATCAATTATCGGTATTCTTGCCACGCTTGGTATGACCGGCTTTCCTGCTATTATAAAGATGGCGAAAAAAAGCAAAGCGAAGTCTGTAATACAAGGGTTGGAATTAGCGATTAAGCAATATAACAATGATTTTGGTATTTATCCTGATGATTCATCTTCTAAAAGCGTGATAAATGCTCTTACCGGTTATAATGAATTTCCTGACAAGCCGGACCCGATGTATAGAAGTAATCCGGATTGGAATGGTCCGTATTATACTTCCGAAAAGAAAATGTTTGAAGGCGAACAATTAAACGGTGCATTACTTGATCCTTGGCAAACACCATATAAATTTAATCTCAATGACCCCCAGCACAATCATTATACTTTTGATATATGGTCGGCTGGTCCAAATAGAAAAGACGATAACGGCAGTGGAGACGACGTTCGCAATTGGTAATTAATATGCTGAACATTAATAAAAAAATTAAACGCGGTTTTACATTGCTCGAACTTCTCGTTGTAATGACTATAATCGGTATTTTGATGGCAACATCTTTTACTTCGTTTGTAGGTGTAGGCAGAAGTAACCGTTTTGAAGGCGCCGCGCGCGCGTTAAAAAATAAAATTCTTTTAACACGAACAACAGCTATTACCAAATCTAGGAAGTTTGCTATTAGAATTACACTTACCAAACATAAAAAATGGAAACTTGTAATTATAGATAGTATTGATAATATCCTTGATAATGACGATGACAGAATAGCCGATAAACCTTATTTTTTCCCTAAACAAGTCAATCTTGACGCCGAACAGGAAATAGAATTTACTCCGGAAGGTGGAATATCGTATTCGACTTCCAATCCGATTGTGCTTACAGATTCAAGTAATAAAAGAGAAGTCTGGAAATTACCTATTATTCTCTATAAAGCAGCCGGAATGGCCAAAATAGGCGACCTCGAAAAAATCGACATGATGAAAAAAGATAAAGAGGAAAAAGCCGGGGATGAAACCGGGGATGAAGGTTCACTTGAAGATCAATTAGGACTTGGAGATTAGATTTAAGTAAAACGGATGATTAATATAATTCGGTTCGAATATGATAATTGGAAAGATTAATAAACTGTAATGTTAATGAGGTTTTATT
>JAOZSF010000147.1:4027-5646 GCA_029939815.1 bacterium | reverse complement strand
GGCTTTAGTAACCTTTGCCACCGCATTTGTTGTTTCCTTCTTTTTCCTTTTCGGCATCTCTCTTGTTTCGCCTTTTTTCACCTTTAATTTCTGACCAGGTTTTATTACTACGTTTTCCGAAAGACCATTTATGAAAAGTAATTCTTTTACTTTCATATAATGTTTCCACGAAATCCCCCATAACGAATCATTTTTCTTAACTGTATAAGTTGTGTATTCAACTTTTTCTTTTTTCAGATTCTTTTCCACCGGTGATTTTTTCGGCAACTGTCCCTTCTTTATAACAGGAATACTGCCCGGCAATGTCTCACCATTTTTTTCTTCCATAGGACTTCCGGAAACATCTGCAACGGCAACTGATTCACTCATATCAAGTATTTCTTCCACATCGCCTGTGTTTCCGATTTTGGTATTTTTAATTTCCTGTGCCGCCGGTTTCTTTTTTTTCTTAATTTCAGTGATTTTTTCTATTATTTTCTCAGTGTCGTTGAAATCCGTATTTTCAGCTGCCGGTTGATAAAACTTACCAACAAAATTTTCTACTTTTTTAGTAACATTATCGTTGTCTTTTAACAACGCGTAAATTAAAAGCAAAGCTATCAAAATTCCAAAAGCAACTATCGCTCCTTTTAACGCGTTAAATGTTACTTTTTTAGGAATCAAACTTTTGACATGAAGCAGTGCAAGTCTAAATTTCTGACAATCAGAATACCTTTTTTCCGGCTCAAAAATTAACGAATTCTTTATAATCTCATTCCAGCCCGCGGAAATATCTCCCCTGATTTCCGCAGGGGGAATTACAGGCGACGGAGGCGCAACTCCCGTAATTAAATTATACGCAATCGCTCCAAGTGAATATACATGACTCTTCTCGTTTGCAGGTTGTCCCTGCAGTTCTTCCGGTGAAAGGAACGCGTCAATATCGGTAGATTTTCCTCTTATAACCGGCACGCCGATATCTGTTAATTTAATTCTTATTTTTCCGAATTCATCTTCTGTAACAAGAATTCTGTTAGGATTAATTCCGCCGTAATAAAGTGAATGTTCGGAATAATTATTCATTCCAAATAAATATTCTAACGCATCGATTATCCGACTCAGAATATTTACAACCTCTTTTTCAGGAACTAATCCGGACTGTTCCTCAACATATTCGGAAAGATTTTTAGAGAATAATTTTCCTATTGAATGTTCATCTTCAGAAGCATCTTTTTTATAGCTAACGTATTCGCTAATGATATATACATTTTCCTCAATTTCTCCATAATCTAATATTGCGGCAATCCCGGGATGAGAAAGTTTTTTTACTATTTGCGCGCTTTTCAATGCCGCGTCAGCAACATTCCCCGCAGGAAATATTTTAAGCGCTGCAAACTGTTTTTGTTCAGTTTGCTCTGCAAGGAAAACAACTCCCGCCTGCCCGCGACCGACTTCCATCAGTATTTTATATCCGGCGACAATTTTACCAACCCAGTCTTCTGCTTTAATTTCATTCATAATTTTATTTTTTCACCACATAAGGGATCATAAGTTAATACATTTCAATTATTTATTTACCACATTAAAGTATTTTCTTCTTATGTGTTCCTTATGTCCCTTATGTGTTTAAGTTTTTCATT
>JAOZSF010000147.1:0-3927 GCA_029939815.1 bacterium | reverse complement strand
AAGTATTTTCTTCTTATGTGTTCCTTATGTCCCTTATGTGTTTAAGTTTTTCATTACTTCCTGTATCGATTCCTTCGCTATTTTACCAAGCTCTCTTAATGTTTCAGTCGAAATTGTCAGCGGAGTGAGGAAATATATTACATCGCCAAGAGGGCGTAATAAAGCTCCCCTTTTCAATGCTTCGCGATAAACCTGCCATCCGATTCTGTCCTTCGCCGGAAACGATCTTTTTGTTTTCTTATCCGCTACAAGTTCTACTGCGCCTATAAAACCGCATTGTCTTATTTCGCCCGCATTAGGCAATTCAGCAAGGTCAGCAAGAATATCGCTCAAGACTTTAATTTTCTCCGGCAGTTCCGGCATAACTTCATTTTCAAGAATCGGGATCACTTCAAGTCCTATACCTGCCGCCATAGGATTTCCGGTATAAGAATGACTGTGATAAAACGCCTTATATTCCGTATATTCACCGTAAAAAGCATCATAAATTTTTTCGTCATAAACCAGTGTCGCCGCAAAAGGCATATACCCGCCGGTTAACCCTTTTGACATACAGATGAAATCAGGCACTACATCCGCGTGTTCACACGCGAACATTTTCCCTGTTCTGCCGAATCCGACCGCGATTTCATCAGCAACAAGATGAACATCAAGTTTTGCCGTCAGCTCGCGTAATTTTTTAAGATAAACCGGACTGTAAATATTCATATTATTAGCACACTGAACTAACGGTTCGATAAACACAGCAGCGATTTCATCTGAATGATTTGTCAACGTTTTTTCCATATCGGCAAAACATTCCGCTGAACAGTTATCACGCGTTTGGTCGTAAGGACATCTAAAACAATTTGGTCCTTCGACATTAAAAGTGTCAAGCATAATAGGCGAAAAAGTTTCGCGGTAAAGTTCTATTCCACCAACCGAGAGCGCACCGAGTGTTTCGCCGTGATAAGCGCCGCTAATCGAAACAAAGCGTTTTTTTTCAGGCTTACCCGAAAGTTTCCAATACTGATAAGACATTTTTAACGCAACTTCCACAGCGGCCGACCCGCAATCGGAATAAAAAACTTTAATTGGATTCCCGGGCGCGATACGGCAGAGTTCCGCCGCAAGTTTCGCGCCGTTTTTATGAGTAAACCCTGCAAAAATAACGTGTTCTAATTCCGCAGCCTGTTTTTGCAGCGCGGTTGTAAGACGCGGATTACAATGACCGAGCAAATTCACCCACCAGGAAGAAATACCATCAATATATTTCTCACCCGATTTATCAAACAAAAAACAGCCATCGCCTTTAACAATTTCTATCGGCGGTTGGATTTCATGGTCCTTCATTTGCGTGCAAGGATGCCAAACGAATTTTTTATCAAGTTGATTTACATTCATAGTATATAAATTATATCAAAGTGATATAAATTTAACAAACCAAAAAAAATTTGAAAAAGTTGCCGCAACAAATGATTTTTTCAAAATCTTTATTCTTGCACTCCAAAAACCATTAAGCAAAAAAACTCCCGCATAGTTCTACGGGAGTTTTTTATTGAAATTCAGTTATTTGTCTTATCCTAAAAAGTTTATTTTTTAACTTTTCTGATGATAAATAATAAATAATAAATGATAAATGACAAATAGAAAGGTTCGGGAACTACTATTCCGCCAACTACAACATCTGACCCGGCAACAACAGGATTTTGCGGACCAGTAACTTCGCCTGAATAATTCAAATATATTGAATTTACATCTCCGTTAAGCGTTCCGTCAAAAGAAAATATAATGTTAGTGTCAGTTTCTAATAAAGCTCCAGTATCAAAAACATTTACCGTAACGCTGTTTGCTAAGGATGGTAAATCAAGATTTCCGAAAGGATAGATTAAATCGGCAGATTCTCCAACAGTCACTTCCCAATCATAAATACTTCCTTCAGCCATGTTTAGATCGCCATCAATCCACATTGTTCCAATGCTGTTTCCCGGAACAACCGTTGCGCCGGCTGGAATTGTCAGTGAACCGCTTATACCGCCAACTGTCAGATTATCGGCAACTTTGAGCAATTTACTGCTGCCGAGTCCGGCAAGAATAAGTGTTCCGTTTGAAACAATTGTCGGTCCTGTATAATTGTTCGCGCCGTGAAGTTTCAAAGTTCCTTCACCGAGCTTTGTCAAGCCGCCATCCTGAGTTGCGCCAAGTGCCGCATCGTGATAAAAAGGCTGCAAAATTTCCCGCCCGCTAACATTATTAACTTCTATGAACGCTCCACCGGCCATAACAACATTTGATTGTCCGGCAGAAAACCAGTTTGTAAAACTGCCTTCATGTTCGCCTTCAACACCGTCAGATATAATCCCGCCGTTTAAGTTCAGCAAACTTGTAGTTGCAGGATTAGCTGTAGCGGTCCAAAAGCGAGCAGTTTCAAGTTTTCCGCCCTTATTAAGATTGAGGGTTGTAACCATTGGCGCATCAGCAAATCTTGTGACAAAATTTCTGGCGGTCGCGCCATTATCGATTGTCATTGCTGCATTAGCGCCCCAAATCAGGAATTCGCTTGTCGCATTAACGTAAGTATTTGTGAGAACAAGTTCTGAACCGGTGTTAATTCCAAAATAAGGAATGATTGTGTGTGTGCCGCCTTCAAAAATACATTTCCCGTTATAAGAATGTGCCCAGTTTGTAACTGTAATTCCACCGGTTGGTCCTGCCATTATTTTTACAAATTGACCTTGAGGCGGAGTTATTCCGGCATCAAGAGCTAAAACAGCAAGTCGCTGCGTATTGTCATTTAAGTCTAAAATAACCGACTCTGGACCGCCGGGCAGATAGGTGTTATTTGCTAAAGTAAGCGCTGAAATCGCTAGCGCGTTGTTGCAGTTCGCTTCGAATCTCGGATTTGCCATCAATGCTGCAAGGCGTGTATCGCCGCCGGAATAACTTCCCTGCGCATTTATATTTATTACTTGAACCAGACCGGAAGCTGAATGACCGAGAATATGTAAATCACCTGTTCCGATAATATTGTTGTTAATATTTAAAACTCCTGAACCGCTGAGAGCAACGCCTGCCCATGCAGAAGCACCTGAATCAAGATTAATTGTTCCGTTTAAATTGTTAGTAGAATCTCCACCGGCTCCTTCATAAGCGTGCTCACCTTTAGCGATAATATTCGCGTTGAGAGTAAAAGAATTATGTCCGGGTTCAGGATAAATTCTTCCTGTATTTTCAACTGTAATGTCGCCGCTGTTCATTGTAACTCCGTAATTAGTACCTGCAACCACTCCTAAGTAAAGTTGTTTACCTGAGTTGACAGTAATTGTCGCATTCGTAAGAGCATTGTCATCGGCAATCAGAATATTCCCGTCTGAAACAGTCACATTTCCACTGATAGGACTTGGCTGTGCCATAACAAGTCTGCCCGGTCCCATTTTAACAAATCCGGCCACTCCGTCAATTGCACCGCCGAAACCCGGAAAACCAATATAAGCACCGGCAATATTTGTTGAAACACCGATGCCCAAAGACGGTCCGAATAATGTCAATGTGCCGCCCGCAAGAACATATAACGCAGACGGATCGTAAACATCAAGGTCGAAGAAGACATTACCGATAGTGGGATTTGCCGCCATTGTGATTGCTTTAATACCGCTAACGCCAACGGTAGCTATACCGTTGGTAAAAAATGCAATATCCCCCGCGCCGTCAGCAACAATCCCGCCTGCCCAGGCAGAGGTTTCCGACCAGTCATGCAGTGTGGGATATAAATCTGTAGCAATCCAAGAGCCGTCAGTCGCAAAAAGAGAAGAAGTTACAATAAGTGTAAAAATAGTTATGATTTTTTTCATTTTTCCTCTGTTGTAATTTAGTTATTAGTTGTCAGTTGTTAATTTTTCTTTTGAATGTCGTTTTATTTTAGCAAATTCCACGGTAGCGTTCAAGGCG
>JAOZSF010000146.1:1514-5655 GCA_029939815.1 bacterium | reverse complement strand
TAGCTCAAGCCTGCCACGACATTAGTAATAATCAATATTTCTTAAGATTTAATTAGGGTTTGCTCAAAAAGTTCGGATTTTTGTTGTTGATTTCTTCACAGGGTAGTATTCATGCCCCCTGTGCTATACAATAAGGATAATATACAATTGACACATAAGAAGAAGAAGAGTATAATATTTACGTTATGAAAAGACATCCTAACAATCCGTTGATTACTCCGGAAATGCTCAACCCCACAATGCCCGGATTAGAAGTTCTCGGCGCTTTCAACGCCGGCGCGGCGATTTATAACAACCAAATTATTTTACTGCTCCGAGTTGCCGAGAGATGTGTTGAAGACTCTGATTCAGTCGGAGTTCCCATTTACGAATTTAAAGATAACAAAAGCGCTCTGAAGATTCTCCGTTTTGAAAAAGACTGCCCCGATGTTTTTCTAAAAGACACGCGCGGCATTGTTTATAAAGGGGTTGACTATCTCTCAACATTAAGCACTGTCAGAATTGCCCGAAGTTATGATGGGATAAATTTTACTGTTGATGACGCCCCATTTATTTTCCCTGAAGTTCCGGAAGAAAAATACGGTTGTGAAGATGCACGTGTACAACGATTCGGCGATGAGTATTTTATAACTTATTCGGCGGTATCACAGGACGGCTGGGCAACCGCGCTTGCAACAACGCGTGATTTTAAAAATCTTGAAAGAAAAGGTATAATTTTTTATCCTCTTGATAAGGATGTTTGTTTTTTTCCCAAAAAAATTAACGGCAGGTATTACGCCTTGCACAGGCCTCATAACGAGGGGTTCGGCAAACCGTCGATTTGGATTTCTTCATCTGAAAATCTGCTTGACTGGGGACGGCATAAATGTTTAATTCGCCCGCGCGACAACAAATGGGAGCGTTTAAAAATAGGTGCGGGAGGCCCGCCGATAAATACCGATAAAGGATGGCTTGTTATTTATCACGGAAAAGGAGATGATTCAATTTATTATTTATTTACTCTTCTGTTAGATAAAGATGATCCGGCCAAAGTGATAAGAAGAGCGAGTTTTCCGTTTTTTTCGCCGAAAAAGAAATATGAAACTGCCGGTTTTTTCCCAAACGTTGTTTTTTCTAACGGTCATGTGGAGATGCCAAACGGTGAAATTTTTATTTATTACGGCGCTTGTGACGAAACAACAAACTTGTTTGTAACATCCGTTGACGAGCTGACGGCTGATGTTATGAAATAATTATATAATCAAAGGTGATATAATGAGAGTCGGAATTGTTTCAACGTATCCGCCGATAGAATGCGGCATAGCTGCTTACACACAATATTTAACTGAAGCACTGAAAAAGCATGGTCACGAAGTTTATATTTTTTCACCTTACGGCTGCAAAGGGGACAGAGCATTCGGCTGCTATTCCCCAACAGCGAAAGACATAGCCGCGAACATTTTTAATATGGCGTCAAAGATGACGCCGGATTTAATGCACATAGAACACGAATTCGGGCTTTACGGCGCGCCGAAAGGAATTCAAATTATTGAACTTATTCTAAGGTGTAAAGAAGTCGCGTTACCGGTTGTTACAACGCTTCACACAGTCAAAGAAGAAATTCCGTTAGATGAAGAAATAGTATTAAAAGTCATTGTTCAGGAAAGTAATAAAATAATTGTACATGAGGAAGTGCATAAAAGAACTTTGATAAAATATTTTGGTTTTGAAAATAAAATAACTGTCATTCCACATGGAATTCGTGAAGTCGAACCTGTCAAAGACGCTAAAGAAAAAATCGGCGCTAAAGAAAAAAAAGTCGCTATGCTTGTCGGTTACCTCCGCCAAACAAAACGTTTTGACAGAGCGATAAAAGTTTTTCCAAAAGTAGTCGAAGAAGTACCGGATGCAGTGCTCGTTCTTGCCGGTAAATCCCGTGGAGTAGATCATCCTGAATACCAGAAGATGCTGTATAAAATGATTGAAGACTCGCCTGTTAAAGACAAAATAATAACACTTTACGGACAATTCCCGCCGAAAATTTTCGATACACTTGTGTCGGCTGCGGATACAATAGTTCTGCCATACGAATTAGGGGGGCAAAGTGGGATAATGGCACACGCGTTTGCTTTCGGCAAACCGGTTGTAACGTCAGATTTAAAAGCATTTCAAGACTGGGTGGCTCAATCGAGTGGTGGATTAGTTTCAGCAAATGATGACGAATTAGCGGTAAATCTAATAAAAATGCTTGGTGATGATAAATTCAGATTAGCGCTTATTTCGAGTATCAAGAAATTTGTGAAAGAAAAAATGGCTTGGCGAGTTGTTGCAAAACAACACATTTTTGTGTATGATAATTGTGCGTGTAAACCGGCACCATTCGCAAAATATTTCGGTTAACTTTCTAAATAATTAATCATGTTCAGAAGAAAAAGAGAAGGCAGAGATATCGTCCACCGATGGGAAGGAAACCCTCTAATTAAGTTAGAGGATGTCGGTTTTCGCTGCGCAGATATTCGCGCCGCGGGAGTCACTTTTTATGACGAGAAACCGATTTTTCTACTCACTATCCAGCACCTCGCTGGATATCAATCTATTCATATTGCCCGCAGTGATGATATGGGAAGATTTCATATTGACAATCGACCGTTTTTAGGAATTAATGATTCCGAGCACAAAATCTGCGAGCATGAAGCTGAAGGAGTAATGGACACCCGAATCACATTAATTGACGGAACTTATTACATTATGTATGTTGCCTGTGGAAAGCACGGTTTTCGTATAGGACTTGCTTCTACAAAAGATTTTGAAAATGTAACATGTCACGGCTTAATTTCCGAGCCCGATATAAAAGGGGGCGCGCTTTTCCCTGAAAAAATAAACGGCAGATATGCCCGTTTGGAACGACCGGCTTCCGGCAACAGTATTTGGCTGAGTTACAGTGATGATTTAGTATTCTGGGGAAGTAGCGAAGTAGTTTTATCACCAAGAAGCGGATTTTGGGATTCAGCACGGGTCGGCACAGGAACTCCCCCAATTAAACTTTCCGACAGCTGGCTTATTATTTATTACGGTGTGAAAAAAACATCCGCAGGTCCGCTTTTTCGACTTGGCGCCGCTTTGCTTGATCTTGATAATCCGACCAAACTTATCGGTCGAGCGAACATTCCTGTTCTTGCGCCTCGCGAAGACTATGAGAGGATTGGCGACCAGGGAAACATAGTTTTTTGCACCGGCGCTTTTATCCAACAGAAAAATAAATTGCAGATAGTTTATTGCGGCGCCGACAGCTGTATCTGCATCGGCTCAACTTCAATAGATGAAATAATTGACAGTTGTATGTCAAGCAAGGAGGATTTCTGATGCCGGATAATTATTATACGGGAGAAGATATTCTAAAACGCTGGGAAGGCAATCCGGCAATTGTTATCGAGGATATCCCTTTCAGAGCAAATACAGTATTTAATGGCACGCCGATTGTTACTGAAGAAGGCGTTTTGCTTTTGTTAAGAGTTGAAGGTCAACAAGGGTATTCATTTTTCGCTCTCGCGCGAAGCGATGACGGTTTTCATTTTAAAATTGATACCGAACCGGTTATGATGCCCGCCAAAAAAGGTCAATTCGCAAAATATGAATCACGCGGTTTGGAAGACCCGCGCGCGACAATTATTGATGGTATTTGTTATATAATGTACACCGCCGTCGGTAAATGGGGCTCGAGAATCGCGCTCGCAAAAACATCGAATTTCACCGAGTATGAACGTATTGCAATTATTTCCGAGCCGGGCAATAAAGATGGTGTTCTTTTCCCTCGGAAAATAAATAATCTTTACGCTCGGCTTGACCGGCCAATTGGACATAATCGCGGAAGCATTTGGGTTTCTTACTCTCCTGATTTAATTAACTGGGGAAAATCTGAAGTTGTTATGACTCCGCGGCACGGTTATTGGGATAATTATCGAATTGGCGCGTCAGTCCCGCCGATAGAAACAAAAGAAGGATGGCTTGAAATTTATCATGGTGTGAAAATGACTACCGCGGGACCTATTTATCGCATCGGGGCAGCTGTGCTTGATTTGGAGAATCCGGCAATCGTTCTTAAAAGAGGCGCTATCCCGATTTTATCTCCTCACGCAATTTATGAACGCGTCGGAGATATACC
>JAOZSF010000146.1:0-1414 GCA_029939815.1 bacterium | reverse complement strand
TGGTCGCAGATTGATGTTCAGCTGAAACGCCGTTACGATTTAATTCCAAATCTTGTTGAAACAGCAAAAGGTTACCTGAAACATGAACGCGAAACACTTGAGAACGTTGTTAAAGCGAGAAACATGGCAATGGGAGCGCAGGGCGTTGCTGAACAGGCAAAAGCGGAAGGTCAGTTGACTCAGACATTAAAAAGTTTGTTTGCTGTTGTGGAGAATTACCCTGATTTAAAAGCTAATCAGAATATGATGATGCTTCAGGAAGAATTGACAAGCACAGAAAACAGAATAGCATTCGCTCGTCAGCATTATAACGATTCAACGATGACTTACAATAACGCGATACAGGTTTTTCCGAAGAATATTATTGCAGGAATGTTTAATTTCAAAGAAAGTGAATTTTTTGAAGCTGATGAAACCGAACGTGAGAATGTGAAAGTAAAGTTTTAACATTATTTAATGATTTAACGATTTGATAAATTAAATCATTTCAATCGTTTCAATCATAAAATCATTTCAATTATTAAATAGTTATGTCAAAAACAGGAATGTACGAATTGATTTCCAAAAACAAGCGCGAATCGTGGCTGCTTGTTTTTGGTATGGTTGTTTTCACGTGTGTAATAGCTTATGTTTTCGGTTTGTGGTTTGGCGGTAAACAGTACGGTCAGCAATATGCTATTATGTTTGCCGGTTTCGGCTTGATATTTGCTCTAATTGGCGCTCTGCTAAGTTATTTTACAGGGACCAAAGTAATTATGGCGGTAAGCCGTGCACATAAAGTTTCTCCTGAAGAAGAAACGCAGCTCCATAATATTGTTGAAGAACTTTGCATTGCGTCCGGGCTGCCCAAACCTGATGTTTATATTATTGAGGACAGTGCCCCGAACGCGTTTGCATGCGGCCGAAATCCTGAGCACAGCGCGATTGCAGTTACCCGCGGTTTAATGGCAAAATTAAACCGTAATGAATTGCAGGGAGTAATAGCACATGAACTTTCTCACGTTCAGAATTTTGATATTTTGTTTGGAACAATGGTAAGTGTGCTTGTTGGAACAATAGTTCTTATGTGCGATTTATCATTGAGAATGAGCCTCTTCGGAGGCGGGCGCAGAAGAAGAAGCAATAACGACAGCGGTCAGGCGGGGGCAATAATAGCCATAATCGCAATCGCGTTAATGATTCTCGCGCCGATTTTTGTAAAAATGATTCAACTTGCCGTTTCAAGAAAACGTGAATATCTTGCTGATTCGACCGGGGCGAAAATGACACGTAATCCGGAAGCATTAGCATCAGCGCTTTTAAAGATTGCGGATGATCCTGATCCGCTTGAAGCAGCGAACCGCGGAACGCAGCATTTATACATAGTCAATCCGTTAAAGGGCAAAGCGCACGCGGTAAGTCAGTCATTATTTTC
>JAOZSF010000145.1 GCA_029939815.1 bacterium | reverse complement strand
TTATTCGTTATTCGTTATTCGTTATTTGTTAATCGTTATTTACTATTGCTGCTGATTAAGATTTGTCACGCCACTTTTTTTATTTTAGAGTAAACGAGTTTCGGTTTCTCTTCTTTGCCGTTAACAAAATCTTCCGTTATAATACACTGTTTGAGATTCGGAATCTCAGGCGCTTCATACATTAAATCTGTCATTATACTTTCCATAAGCGAGCGAAGTCCGCGTGCACCGGTTTTCCGGTTTATTGCTTCTTCAGCGATTGCGTCAAGAGCTTTTTGTTCGAATTCGAGTTCAATATCTTCCATTTCGAACAAAGCTTTATACTGCTTGGTAATCGCGTTTTTAGGTTCCGTAAGAATTCTTACCAAATCCTCTTTTGTAAGTTCCTGCAAAGGTGATGCGCCGGCAAGCCGTCCCACAAATTCCGGGATGAGACCGAAAGCGATTAAGTCTTCAGGTCCAGTTTTTTCGAGGAGTTCATATTTTGACAAAGTTTTATTTGCCTCACCTGTAACATCAAATCCCAGCACACCTTTTCCGAGCCGTCTTTCTACGATTTTTTCCAAACCGTTAAACGCGCCGCCGCAAATAAACAGAATATTTGTAGTATCAACTTTTATAAATTCCTGATGCGGATGTTTTCTGCCTCCTTTTGGCGGAACATTACAAATAGTGCCTTCAAGAATTTTCAGGAGCGCCTGCTGAACACCTTCACCGGAAACATCGCGTGTAATTGACACGTTGTTAGTTGTTCTGCCTATTTTATCAATTTCATCGATGTAAATAATTCCCCATTGCGCGCGTTCAACGTTAAAATCCGCGCTTTGCAGAAGTTGTAAAACTATATTTTCAACGTCCTCGCCTACATAACCCGCTTCAGTCAAAGTTGTAGCGTCAGCGATTGCGAACGGAACTTTCAGAAATTTAGCGAGAGTTTTGGCGATAAGAGTTTTTCCTGTACCTGTGGATCCCATCAATAAAACATTACTTTTTTCGATATCGACATCGATTTTTTCCTGAAAATTTCTAAGGAGTCGCTTGTAATGATTGAACACCGCAACAGAAATCACGCGTTTGGCCTGTTCCTGCCCAATGACATATTTATCAAGATTTTCTTTAATTTCGCGTGGATATTTTATTTCCACCGGCTCAACTTTCTTTGATTTTTTTTCAAGTGACGGTTCAGCATAAATAGTCATACAATATCTTATGCAGTCCTCACATATAAATGCGTCTTCATCAAAGGAGCCGCGTATTGCTTTTGTCCCTATTTTAACTTCATTACCGCAAAAAGAGCATACAGGTTTTTTTCTTTGTGTTGTTCCCTTCTTTTGTGCCATAATATTATTCCTTGTGACTAATTACTTTATCTACAAGACCATATTCTTTAGCTTCTTCCGCAGACATAAAGAAATCCCGGTCAGAATCTTTACCAATCTCTTCAACTGATTTCCCGGTCGCTTCAGAAAGAATACTTAAAAGTGTATCTCTGATCTTTAATATTTCCCTTGCCTGAATGCTGATATCCGACGCAGTTCCCTGAGCACCACCCCACGGCTGGTGAATCATCACACGGGAATTTGGCAGAACATAACGTTTACCTTTGGTCCCAGCCGCAAGAAGGACAGCTCCCATACTTGCTGCCTGACCTATGCAGTAAGTATTAATATCGCATTTCAGGAACTGCATTGTGTCATAAATTGCCAAGCCGGCAGTAACAGAACCGCCCGGTGAATTTATATACAAACTTATATCTTTGTTAGGGTCATCTGATTGTAAAAACAGCAACTGAGCTACAATTAAATTCGCTATTTCGTCATTAATTGCCGTTCCAAGAAAGATTATACGATCTTTTAAAAGTCGCGAATAAATGTCATAAGCACGTTCAGTGCGACCGGTTGTTTCCAATATCATTGGTACAAGTGGCATATCGTCTCCATTATATACAGTTAATTTTACTTTGTTTATTTTAGATTTATATTATAAAAGAAACGCCTCAAAAAGGCAAGATGATTAAAATTTGTGCTTTGTGCTTTGACCTTCGACCTCGCATAAGCGCCCCGCGCATGCCGGGGTTGACCTTTGATGTTGGAGCAGCCCGCTTCGACCCGAAGCGGGAATTTAGAAATTGGCGGCACGCCACTTGAATATAAAAAAAGAGTTTACTATAATTTTATATAAGAAAATAATTATCAATGTTTAAATAAACAAAAGGTCAAATAAAATGAGTAATGAAATAAACATAACTGAAGAAAATTTCGAAGCCGAAGTTCTTAATTCCGATAAACCGGTCATTATCGATTTCTGGGCTCCATGGTGCGGACCTTGCATGGCTTTCGGTCCTACATTGGAAAAATACGCCGAACAACATCCGGAATATAAAGTCTGCAAACTCAATGTGGATGAAGCACCGGGAATAGCGCAAAAATTTAATGTAATGAGTATCCCTACAATTATCTTCGTTAAAAACGGTTCCGCTGTAGAAACCGCTGTTGGAAGTATGTCGCTTGATATGCTTGCCGAGCACGCGAAATCAGCATTCGGAGCTTAATTAAACTATAGACAAACTATGAAAGCGCTGCTTTTTATATTCATTGCGGCGGTTTGTGTTTTACCGGTAATGGCTGATAAAAATATCAGTCATTCCGGGAAAAATATTGCTAATGCGGCAAAAATTGCGATGATCATCGCACCGAATAAATTTCGCGATGAAGAATTGCTAATTCCTCTAAAGGCATTCAAAAAAGCAGGATTCACGGTTGTTGTTTTCTCAACATCAACAAAATCAGCGAAAGGAATGCTCGGTTATAAATTCACTCCCGACAAAAAACTTTCCGATCTTAATGTTAAAAATTTTAACGCAATTGTTTTTGTCGGCGGCGGCGGGGCAAGTATTTACTGGAACAATAATTTTTGCCATCAGATTTGTAAGGAAACGGTTGCGCAAAACAAAATCCTCGCCGCAATTTGTATCGCTCCGGTTACTCTCGCAAACGCCGGAGTCCTCAAAAATAAAAAAGCAACAGTTTGGTCCGGCGCGAGTAAAAAAATCACAATTCACGGCGCTAAATACACCGGTAAAGCGGTTACTGTTGACGGAAATATTATTACC
Organism: bacterium; assembly: GCA_029939815.1. Taxonomy (GTDB): domain Bacteria; phylum Auribacterota; class UBA3054; order UBA3054; family B51-G9; genus B51-G9. Next base: position 2,547 of record JAOZSF010000145.1, on the reverse strand, counting down.
GCGAATGGACCGAAAGCTGCCGGTAAATTTGCATCCGCAATCATATCAAAACTAAAATCTTTAAAGTGATATATTTATACATTTTTGTTTCTGTTCTTTCACTTCTTATCTCATATTTTATTTGTAGATTTATAATTTATTTTTCTCACAAAAAAGGGCTGCTTGACCATCCGAACGAGTTCCGACAGCACGATACGCCAACACCTTATTTTGGGGGGATAGCGATTTTCATTTCTTTTATAGTTGTCTTTTATATTTCTTGTTTCCCATTTTGGAATCATTCTAAATCTATTTTTTGGCTTCCTGTTTTATTTTTATCATTTTTTTTGGTCGGTCTAATTGATGATATTTTTAAGTTATCTTCTACACTGAAATTACTTTTAATAATTCTTGCATCTTTAATTCCTTATTATATTTTCTCTGTTTTCTATATAAATTTTAAACAGTTCTTTCCTATTTTCCTTTGTCTAATCTTCTTCACTAACGCCTTTAATTTACTCGATAATATTGACGGGCTATGCGCTTCAACCGGAATTGCTGTTTTAACAGCATTAGCAATTTACAATTTTAATTTTTTCTTTTTAGTTTTAATTTTTGCGATAGCGGGATTCCTAATCTTAAATTTTCCTAAAGCTAAAATTTTCATGGGCGATACAGGCAGCCTGCTCATAGGGGCAATATGTGTCATTTTCGCTTTTCTTAGCATGAAAACAGGAACTTCCGGGAAAGCAGGTACTCACATTCTTAATTACCTCCCTCTCTTCTGGCTGCCGATTTATGACACCTTTTCCGTTATTATTGTCAGATTAAATGCAGGAAAATCAGTTCTAATCGGCGGAAAAGACCACTTTTCTCACCGACTTATGAAACGAGGAATGAGTAATTGGTCTGTCATTACGGTTCTTTTCTTTATAACATTAATCGCCGGAACTCTTTCATTATTTTCGCCACCTTTATTCAGCACCGAGCTTTTCATCTTTCTTATAGCCGCATCCGCAACTTACGAACTATTGACAAGGTCAAAATGAAATGATATAATTTCAATCTGAATTTAACTTATAAAATTAAAATGATTTTTAAGCAGAAATAAAAAATATTATGAAAAACATTATTCTACTTGTTACATGTTTTGCTCTCTTATGTAGTTGCGCCACCACCAAACCGTCCGGCAAAATTACTCAGCAGGATTTGAATATGTTTAAAAAAACATTTGAAGGGACCCTGCTCAGCAAAAAATTCGAACCATTTTCAAGAGAAGAAAGCGTGATGGGGATTCCTTTCTGGACCAAACCTATCACCGCTAATTATCTTCAGTTAACGGTTATGGACAAGAACGGAAAAGTTCGTAAATTTTACGATTATTCCGAAGAAGAAAATAGAAAAGCCGAACTTGAACAATATAATAATGAATTGCTTACCGGTGATATCGTTATAATCGATATGGGCTTTATAGACGAAGGCAATCTCGAAGAACTTTTCGATTCAGTTTCAAAGAAGTAATCCCCGTTAGTCGGTAGCCGGTAAAATCCCCTCTATCAAGAGGGGTGGCAGCGTTAGCTGACGAGGTGTGTCAATCGTTCTTCGTTATCCGTTATTTGTGGTCCGAGAACAGAGAACCATAATTCATAATTCGTAATTCACAATTATACATGCTTCCCTTAACTTTAATATCCGGTTTTCTCGGTGCGGGAAAAACCTCTTTTTTGTCCCATCTAATAAATACCCGCAAAAAAAATGCCGGTAAACTCGCAGTTATAGTTAATGAATTCGCTTCACTCGGCATTGACGGCACAAGACTGCCGGACGGTGATTATGAAAAATGGGAGCTGAACAAAGGAAGTATTTTCTGTATTTGTCTGCGAACTGATTTTATTGCTCTGCTTGAAAAAATCGTTAGTGAAATAAAACCGGATGAAATATGGGTTGAAGCAACGGGCATCGCTGACGTAAGCGAAATTTTTAAGATGATCAGCGTTCCGTTTCTTCGCGATAAATTATATGTCCGTTCAAATATTTGTCTTGTTGATCCAAACACGATTTTTAAAATCCTGACAACTTTACGTGCGGCATCGGAGCAGATCAAACTTGCCGATGCAATCATTTTAAACAAGACCGACACAGTATCTGAAGAAATTCTTTCCAAAACTGAAACTGAAATAAGAAAACTAAATGTTAAAGCGCCAATTTTCAGAGCAGTTAACGCTAAAATCGATCCCTCAATAATTCCGTGTTTTAATGTTCCGCGATTAGACATCGCGAACTCTGTCGGTCACAAGCCGCAACCGGTAACTTCCATTTCAATTACTGAAGACTGGACAATTCCGCTCGATAAATTTAAAAATTTATGCGAAAAATACAACGAGAAGTTTTGGCGGATAAAAGGGCGGTTAAAAACTCCGGACGGTTATCTTTGGGTCGAAGGGATTTCAGGAAAAATAAATTTCTCTGCCTGTCCGGAAAACATCTCGCTTCCCGCACCGACATCTCTCGCGATAATCGGTAAAGGAATTAGTAAGGAGGAAGTATTGGAAGATGTAGAAGGTATGA
>JAOZSF010000144.1 GCA_029939815.1 bacterium | reverse complement strand
ACGATATCCGTGCTGAAGTAGATAAAACATGGAAACCGGAAAAATACGGCATTAACGACCCTCGCGAATTAGGATTCGCGATTAAATGTAAAGAGTATAAATAAATCTAATATGAATGATAATCTTATAAAACGTTTGAAACGCTCTCTTCTTCTCGCCTTTGTAATAACAGGCGTAGTAGCTTTGTGGATCTTTTTCAGCCCGGGATCAGATTGGCAAAATGTTCGTAATTCCTGTTACATCGCTTTCGGGGTTTTCATGTTGCTGAGTTCCTCCTTTCCTTTAGGTGGATTGATTCTTCTTTGCTTTTGCGCGCCTCTGATAAGCGTTGTTCCATTATATCTTACTAAAGGAAGTCCATACCCTATCGTTTTATTCGCGGAAGCGGGTTTTGTGAGCGGCTGGCTGCTTAACGGAATCATCAAACCGGAACCGGAAGAATCTTTCAAAGGACGAGGCTGGTTAATCGCGTTTGCCGCCGTTATTTTTATCAGCACCGCGGGAACGTTCTTCAGATATTGTCCTCCATGGTTATGGAACGCGCCGGATTTTCTTTCTGAGATTGTTAACAATAAAAACATGACCCGTATTGATGCCGTTCGATATATTTTATTTGTTTTTGCAAATGTTTATCTCGGTATATTTATTATTTGCGCGTCACAAAATATTTTGTGTAAATTTAAAAGGAAATTCGCAAATATTCAATCCGTAATTATATGGACTCTTTTGCTCGGAGGAGCCTGCGCGGCGATGTTTGCTATTTATCAGGAAATGAACGATATCATGTTCTGCGCAAATAAAGCTTATTATTGGATTAGATTAAAACGCGTTAACGGTACCTGCACAGATCCAAACGCGCTTGGCGCTTTTATTTCTTTGTGTATAACAATTTCTCTGTTAAAAATCGCGTTCAGCGGGTCCAGTAAATCCTGGATCGCATGGATAAAAAAAATCTCCGCTGTGATTCTGACTTTTATCTTTTTACTCGCTATTCAATATTCAGGGTCCAGAACCGCTCTGCTTTCAACTCTATTAGCTTTATCATGCGCGGTCTTTGTCAGCGTGTATTATTATACAAATATTTTAACTAAAAATTTCAAACATTCATCCCTAATCAAGTCTTTGGTCATTGTCTTTATGATAGGCATTTATGCCACGGGAATCGCTTTGCTGCCAAAAGCAATAAATTATGTCGATAGAAACCTCCGCGTTACAAGTTCAAGTACTTCTCTCCTAAGACGTATAAAAAGAGATATTAGAATCTTCAAAAGAAACGGCGGAGGAACTATTGGTCTGATTAACGATAAAAGAAGACTGCTATATTGGAAATACGCATCCATTATGTGGAAAGATTATCCCTTCACAGGTATCGGCTTGGGCGCCTATGTTGTAGAACTTCCTAATTATACATCAGCAAAAAAAGAACGGTTGTTCAGAGTTGATAACGCGTGCAATTACTACTTACACTATGCTGCTGAAACCGGATTTCCGGGAATACTATTTATAGGAATGTTTTTTGGAACATTAATTGTTATGATGTTAAAAGGAATTAAAAATTCTTCTTCTTTATCTACTTTTGAACTGCATCAAAGACTTGTCCTGTTAATCGCTCTTCCCATTTATCTTATAATTTTAATTTTCGGGGTACATACCCTTGCATTCGAATTTAATATCGCTTTCTCTATTCTGCTTGGCGTTGCCGCTTCATATCAGGAACCTTCCGGAAAAATTACGAAACGTTCCAAAATAATAGAAGATATGAAATATATTATTCCCGCATTAATTATTATTCTTCTTGCATTTTACGCGTGGCGTATTTATGAAAATAATAATAAATCTTTGAATAGCGAACGCAGACAAGCTGTTTATGGTTTGAAAATAGAAAAAGGATGGGAAAAATGGGAAAATTGGAAGGGTGTCCCCTTTCAGCATAGATGGATTAAAAAAGTCGCGCATATTACTCTGGAAAGAAAAGATTTATTGCTTGGCTTCCCTATTTTAAGCAGTAACCCGAAACTTGCCGAAAACCATCAAAAAGTCTCTTTCTATGTTAATGGAAATAAAATCAACGAAATAATCCTTGATAAACCGGGCGAATGGAAATTAATTAAATTCCCCGCGCCTTATGCAAACGCTTTTATTCACTCTCTTCCGGCTTTTGTCTCCGTAAGAATCGAAGTCGATAAATTGTGGAAACCAAGCAGCGTAAGCACTAACGAAGATGTTCGAAGTCTTGGTATCACAGTCGGTAAACACAGATGGCTTACTCCTGAAAGCGAAATGGGCGGGTGGTACGGTGTGGATTTTCTAGATGACATGCCTTTCTGGTGGTCAAAGAAATATGCCTGGAGAAAAGTTATTGTCGGTGAAAAACACAAATTGAAAATCCCGTTTTCAGCTGCTAATATTTTGCTGAAATGGTGGCCGCTTGATGTCGCTGTTTATTTTAATAATGAATATATAGATACCGTCACATTTAGAAATAAAGCATGGAAAAATTACACATATCCAATCTCAGAAAAATTCCGGACCGGTTCTACTGGTGTCGTAGAATTCATTTCCTCAAGAACATGGATTCCTAAACATTATGGCTTTGATGATTCCCGCCCTTTGGGTATTTCTGTTGGAGAAATTATATCCGAATGAAACAAATACAATTTAATATCGCTGAAAAAATCCTCGCACTGCTAAAACAAAACGACCGCTCTCTTAGTTCAGCAGAATCCTGCTCCGGCGGCGGGATAGCTAAAGCACTGACCGATGTCCCCGGATGTTCGGAAAGTTTTGTCGGCGGAGTTGTTGCGTATTCAAACGACATAAAAAGCCGATTGCTTGGCGTTGATGATAAAACACTTGAAAAATTCGGCGCGGTAAGCGAGGAAACAGTAATCGAAATGGCTGATAATACATCAAATATCTTTAACACAGATTTCTGCATCGTTTCTTCCGGCGTCGCCGGACCTTCCGGCGGGACAATGAAAAAACCGGTCGGAACTGTCTGGCTGGCCGTCGCAACGCCTGAAAATGTGATTACATTAGAATGCCGTTTTTCAGGTGACCGGGAAAGTATTCGTGAACAGACAATTACAGAAGGACTTAAATTTCTAAATGAAGAAATTCAAAATTATATTGATGATAATTAATAATTTAACTAAAAGGAGATAAAATGGCTACTAAAAAAGAAACTAATGAACGCGCAAAAGCTCTTGACGCTGCTCTCGGACAAATCGAAAAACAGTTTGGGCAGGGCTCAATTATGAAACTCGGAAGCGATTTCGCAATCAATATTGATAATATTCCAACAGGGGCAATTACTCTCGATATGGCTCTCGGTATAGGCGGAATCCCTAAAAGCCGCGTTACTGAAATTTACGGCCCCGAATCTTCAGGAAAAACGACCCTCGCTCTTAGCGTCGCCGCTAACGCGCAGAAAGCAGGCGGCGTGGTCGCTTATATCGATGCCGAACACGCCGTTGACCCGGGATACGCAAGAAAAATCGGCGTTAACGTTGATGAATTGCTTATCTCTCAACCCGATTGCGGAGAAGACGCGTTAAGTATTACCGAAACCCTTATCCGTTCAAATGCTGTTGATCTCGTCGTTATCGACTCCGTTGCCGCTTTAGTTCCAAAAGCTGAAATCCGGGGCGAAATGGGCGACTCATTCGTTGGACTTCAGGCAAGATTGATGTCGCAGGCTTTAAGAAAATTAACCGGCGTTATCGGTCGCTCAAAATGCGCCTGCGTCTTTATTAACCAAATCCGCGAAAAAATAGGCGTGATGTTCGGAAGCCCGGAAACTACAACCGGCGGAAGAGCATTGAAATTCTATTCTTCCGTCAGACTGGATATTAGAAGAATCGCTACATTGAAAGATTCCCAGGGCGAAAGTATCGGCATCAGAGCAAGAGTGAAAGTTGTTAAAAATAAAGTTGCTCCTCCGTTCAAAGTTGCCGAGTTTGATATTATGTATGATGAAGGTATTTCTTCAGAGGGCGCTTTACTTGATGTTGCCGTTGATAAAGAAATCGTCAGCAAAAGAGGTTCGTGGTTCAGCTGGGGTGAAACACGACTCGGCCAGGGGCGCGATGCCGTAAAAGAACTTCTTAAAAATGACCCCGAACTTTGTGAGAAACTTGATATCGCTGTAAAAGAGTACATCGGTTATATTAAAAAAGCAGAGCCGGAAGAAACTCCGGTCGAAGCAAACGAAACCGCTGATGAAGGTTGAATAGAAACGGCTTAATAGATAATGCTTGAAAAGGAACATATCCCACCGACCTTGCGTCGGGGGATGGTTAAATTTTTCCTTCAATCGGGATGAACCCGATTGGATTTCCCGCCAACCTTGTGTCGGGGGATATAAAAATGAAAAAAAAATTAGAATAATGAAAAATATCTTATGTCCGGTCTGCAATGCTGACAATCAAAATATTTTTATTCGCGGGATTGATATTCTTCACGATGTTCCCGGCGAATTCACTCTTTCCAAGTGCGCCTGCGGGATGGTTTACATCAATCCTCAGCCGGATAATAATGAACTTGCGGCTTATTATCCTGATGACTACTGTCCGCACAGAAAAAAGAAAGTTGATTCCAGTTTAAAGAAGCATAAAACACTGAAAGTTTTTCTTCTTCGCTGGTATTACGGCTGCCCGGTAAATCAAAATAATCCACCGCCCAAATGGCTTAGAACTCTGTTAAAACCATTCTTGTATTTTCTCAGCTTAAGCACTCTTAAAAGTATGATCCCATATCATGGCGAGGGCGAAATCCTTGATGTCGGATGTGGAAACGGAGGATGGCTGATAAAGTTGAAAAATGCCGGGTGGAAAAATAAAGGTGTTGAAATAGATGAGCCGGCAGCTCAAGCAGCAAATGAAGCCGGCTTATCTGTATTTTGCGGTACTCTTATCGATGCTGAATTTCCTGATAAATCGTTTGATGTAGTACGCTTGCATTATGTTTTCGAGCATCTTATAAATCCGAAAGAAACGCTTGATGAAATTCACAGAATTTTAAAGCCGGATGGAATTGCTCTAATAAGAATCCCGAATATTAACAGTGCGATGTTTAAATTATTCAAAGAAAACTGGTTTGCGTTAGACATTCCGCGCCATGTTTTTCATTACGCTCCGAAAACATTTTCCGCACTTGCAGAGCAGCATAATCTGAAAGTTATAAAAACAGACTTCAACTCTCCAAACACCGGATTTTTTACGAGTCTGGAATACGCAAAGAAAAACAATGCCGCACCGAAAATTTTACTTCCAATAAAGAAAAATTCCTTTTGGAAAAATGTATGGCGACCCGTTGGATGGATGATCGATAAATTCCACCAAGGTGATATTGTTGAATACACATTAAAAAAGAAAAATTAAAAAAAGCCCCGGGAACGCTTTGTTCACGGGGCTTTTAAATGGTGGACCCAGTAGGACTTGAACGGCTCAATGGAATTTTCTAGGGGGGAGAGACATTTTATCCCATTATTTATTTTCGCATAGCAATGAATAATACAACATTAGTAGCGGCATCATTTACTAACCCCAAGCATGCGCGGGGTGTGGCAAAATTACTAAGAATTAGACAGAATCATGGTCGACAGAATCATTTTTAAAAGTGATTAAAACACAAAACAAACTGAAATTACATGATATTAATAAATA
>JAOZSF010000143.1 GCA_029939815.1 bacterium | reverse complement strand
TGATATAAAACAGAAAGTTTTGGGCGGCGGGAAACTGTTCCTAATTCTCTCGAATCGCATCTGCGTTTTACAACAGGAGTGTCTTCAATCACAAAAAGAAAACCGTTATTTACAGCGGAATTTGTAGCAGATTCCTTTAAGTAATCTAAACCGGCAGTGTTTAACGTAAAATCAATAACCTGCCTGTCGTTAACTGCTCCTGCAGGAGAAATAGCCGAACTAACCAACTCCCCCCAGTCTCCGCCGCTTGAACTGCCGATATTCCAAGAACTTGTACCATCGGAAGTGTTATAAGTTGCGCCGTATTCTGTCCAAGGCGTATTAATAGCATAAACATTAATTTTAGTTTCGTCAGTATCACCACTTTGCAAGTTAAAAGTAAGTGAAATAATCGCGGAGTTAAAAACAGCGGTGGACGGTAAATCAGATAACTCCCACTTTATTAACGGAATTTTTATTTTAGCGTTAAAATCTATGTATTGTCGTGTGCCATAATTATCATCGCCGCCGGACCAGGAACTTACCCATGTATCAATTGTTCCGTTATAACCGTCAATCCCGTCCTGGAAACTTATAGAATGAACCGGAACATTCGTATCAATTTCTGTTGCTGTAACAAATACATCATCATCAATATCAGATGAGTAACAGCGAATAGAAGCTGAAGAACTGTATTTGTCAGAATCAGGTGCAGCGGTTAAAGTTACATTTTGAAAAGTGCTGAAATTCCCGGAATTGAAAAAAAAGTTTGTCGGAGCGGAAACTGAAATGTCGGTGTCGCCGCTTGCGCGTTCGACAGAAACTGTTACCGTCATTAAAGGGTCAACATTAAGTTTAACGCCAAAAGTTTCATTACTGCCTTCCCAAATAGAAACTCTATCCGTTAAAGTAACAATTCTTGGAACATCGTCATCTAATTCTGTTGCCGTAACATCAACATCATCAAGTCCGGTTGCGGAACACCGAAAAACTGCTGTTCCGTCTGTCATGTCTGCATCATCTGCGGCAGCAAGTGTAACTGTTTGCCAAACGTCCGCTTCAGAAAAAGTGAGCGAGCTGCCGGAAGAAACCGAAAGATCACTGTCGCCGCTAAAACGCGAAACAGAAACCGTTAAAGGCAATCCGAGCGATGAGTTCATTTTAACTTTAAAAGTAGCGGTATCGTTTTCCGGAACCTCTACTTCCGTAGCAGAAACAATTATTTTTTGGTCGTTATCTATTTCGTTTACTGTAACATCAACATTTTGTAATCCGGAAGCAGAGCATCGAATAGTAGCGGAACCGTTTTCCGAGTCCCCGTCATCTTCAGCGGCGAGAATAGTTACTTCCTGAAAAACGTCCCAGTTTGCAGTTGTAAAAGTTAAGTTTGCAGCTCCGCCGGAAATAGAAATATCAGTGTCGCCGGAAAAATGGGCGATGTTAACATTAACATTGCCGCTCGGCTGCTGAGAAAGTCGTACGTAAAGAGATTTTGATGCGCCTTCATCTATGTTCATTGGATTAGGTTCGGCAACAATTTCAAGAGCATCAGATTTTTCTATGCAATAAAGAAAGCCGTCTTCGCAGCCGACAAAAACATTTTCATTGTAAACACAGGCAGCAGAGCTAACATCACCGTCTGTTTTTATTTCCCATCTTTTTTCACCGGTAGTTCCGTCAACCGCGTAAATATTATCGTCTTGCGTTCCAAAATAAATTGTGTTATCCGGTGTGGAAACTGTTATCGGGCATCTTATCGGTCCGCTTGATTGGAAAAAATCAGTTTTGCATGTTCCGTCGGCAAGAGCATAACTGTAAAGCATTCCTGAATCTACACCGAGAATAAGTTGGTCATTGCAAATTGCCGGGCTTGAGAAACACCCTGTTCTTTCGTCAACCGGAAGGTGTTCGTCAAGATACTTTGCGTAAATCATGCTCATATTCGTCATCGTTACAGCTTTGTAAGCGGCATAATTAGCATCCCCGCCAACGAAATTCCCGCCGGCGAACGGAGCGTAAAAAATCCCGTCATGAATTGTGGCGGACCCGCGTGAATAACTTCCCGCACCCGAGGCGCCATTTTTCACTTTACCGTATCGCAATGAAAGTCGTCTTGTTACCGAACCGTTATAATATCCGAAAACAATATAATCTTCATTCATTGCGATTGCACTTTCATCCCAATGTGGATTTGCGACAGAATCATAAAATAATGTTCCGTCTTCAACAGCAAACCCTTTAATTGTGCCGTTCACAACTGCAAATACTGTTGTGTAAGCAACAGCAACAGCAGAATAAATCGGTTTTCTTAAATGTTCAGGTCCTGATTGATTTGACCAAACAGCCCATTTAATTGTTCCATTAGTATTTACAGCATAAAGCTTTTTATCAAGCCCTCCAAAATATACTATCCCATCAACAATACAAGGCGAAGATTGAACCCCTTCCGAAATAGAAATTTTCCATTTTTGTGTTCCGGAAACTGAATCTATTGCGTAAAAACCGTCATCAGCTCCAAAATAGACCACGTCATCAACAACTACAGGCGAAGATTTTATCGAGCCGCCGGCGTTGAATTTCCACTTGATAACCGCATTCGACGCTACACCGTTCTGATGATATTGTCCGTCCCGAAACAAATTTCCCTGCGAGCATCTTCCTTGCAACTTATCAAAATCGTTTGTATCGTAATCCAACCAGATTTTTATTACGAGGTCTTCAAGTCCGTTAGTCGGATGCACATTTGATTCGCATTTTACCACTCTAAACCCGATATCAGATTCGTTATGATTATCCCAAATCTGGTTTGCATTAATCGAATCGGAAATTTTAGTTGAATCCGCCCAAAAAAATGAGTTTCCAAGTACTATAGAATTTCTTTTTGTGTTCGAGAAACTCTTCGGCTGCTGCCAACCGCCGTATTTACTTGCTTTCGGATTGTTCAAATCTTCGTAATAATCTCTGTCCAAATACTCTCCTTCTTTAGTTCCCCACATGGCTTCGGCGGCGTTACCCATTATGTCGTACAATCCGTATCCGTTTGTATTGAGTTGTCCGACCGGATGAGTATGTCCGCCGGAATTTCTTATTTCCCAAATATAATCTGTGTAAACGCCGCCATCAGGCCAAATGTTGGATTTCTTTTCGAGCCCGCCGCGCGCGGCATATTCCCATTCGGCGGTCGTAGGCAGCCGGTATCCGTTATTCGCCCAGTTTGGAAAAAGCCATGGCTCGCGATACGCACTGTCAGCAAATCCTTTTCCATTCAATAAACTTTCCACAGGTTCTTTTGTTCCGCGTAATTTTATGGCTTTTCTATAAACAATTGTCCGTGCGTCATTTGTATAGTAAACCGGAGCAAGACCTTCCATTTCAGAAAGCGCGTTACACCAGACTACCATGCTGTGCCAAGGAATTGCGACAACCGGCTCGTCAGGCGAATGAGTAAAATCCCACCATCTCATACTTCCCATTGCGCCGTCGAAATCAAACTCATAGCCGTTTTCTATACCCCAGAAATAAACTTTCAGCCATTTTTCATAAGAAATTTCATATTTGCTCATTTCTAACGGATGAATACTGACCTGATCCCATTTTCCGCCACCAATATCACGGTAAAATGTGCCACCCGGAAGTGAAACCATATCTAAAATATTGTTAGTTGAAGGTGCCGGAGAAGCTGCTGCAGTTTTATAATCATCTTTAAATTTCCATTTGTGAATCCCGGATGTTTCATAAGCGTTGTCAGCAGAAGGAACTGAACCGGTAGCCGGAGCAGCAAGTCCGGCATCACGACGTACTAATCTTAATCCTATGTCGTATCGCCCGTCAAATGGTTTGTCCCCATAAGGCGAAGCGGAATTTGCAGAAGTTCTCGGGTCATTTGGATAATGAAATCCTCCGCCGATTACCATGATGGAATTACTTTCGCCGGGAACATAAACATCTCCGTAAATCCAGGTGAATTCCCAAGCGTTTCCTACCATATCATAGAGCCCGTTCGCGTTAGCCGATTTTGTTCCGACTTCATGGGTTTGTCCGGCAGAATTACTGTCGCGCCACGCGATTGATTCGCCATCGCTTTGCCCGCCATATCCTACTTCCCATTCCGCCGGAGTAGGCGGGCGATAACCGTCCGCGTCCCACTTTACGTAAAGCGGCTGGTCAGGCAGAAATGTATATTCCGGGTTTTTAAAATTATGGTCTGCGTAAGAAATACTTGCACGGGTAGTAATATTTGTATATTTGAAAATTTTTGTACACGCTGAGTCGCCGTAAAAAACCGGTGTCAGTCCTTCTTTTTCCGAAAGCGCGTTACACCAAGCCGCCATGTCATAAAGTGTAAAATTTACTACCGGTTCTTGATTATTATGAGAATTTGTTCCGTACTGCATGCTTCCCATATCGCCGTCTTTCATAAAATTATATCGACCTTCATTGGCAATATTTACCGAATCAGCATATCTGTAAACATCATTCCAAAGTTTGAAAGGGACTTCACAAGTACTCATATAAAAGTCCTGAACTCCTCCGGAACCGGCAACTTCTGCCATATCTATATGCTCACTTGGTCGAAACTTATTTTTAACATAAGCATCTGCCTCAAAGTTATACCATTTAGTATGAAACATTCCGCTGCGGGATGTATCTTTCCCAATGTAATATCCAACGGCTTCAATATTAGTGAAAGAGTTTGCATCTATACTAAAAGTCTGATTCGTTTCAAATCTTATATCGTAACCGTTTGGATTATATTGAGCCCATAATACATTAGTTGGGTTTAAAACAAAATGATATGGTGTTCCGCCGGAAAGCTCGAAATCAAATGCTTTCTCATGAGAATAATACTGACCGCTGTCTTTTATCACAAAACGAACGACATCAACTCCTTCCCAGTATCTGTCAAAAGTTAATGTGAGTCTGGAATTCGGACCAACAGAAACTACGCCGTTAGAACCGCCATTCAGAAAATCATCTTTTTTCCAAACGATTGACCAATACGCTTTAATTCGGGAATTGGGATCAGAACTGTCGGGCTGGCCGTTAAGGGGGTGGTCTTCAGCGCTTTCAGCAAAAATACCGTTATGGTCGGCGTTCATTCCCATCTCTTCCACATAAGACGAATTTCCAAAAGTCGAGTCTGAAATGTTCCAAGTTATTCCGCCATAAAACCGCCAACTTGTCGGGGTAGGATAAATACCGGCGGTTGGCCAGTCACCCATTCCAAGCCGTTCTGTTTCGCTAAATTCTAAAAAGCAAACATAGCCGTCGTTTGTATCGCCATCGTTATCAGCGTCATAAAAATCATTATTATTAAAATACCCGTCCTCGCCGTTTTTTGAACTGTCTCCAACATAAGGATTATAATAATTACGAAATCTGTACTGTGCACCGCCGTGTCCGGCAAGTTCATGTCGCGACCATTGATCGCCGTAAACAACAAGTCGCCGCCATAGATTTGTTTCAGCACCTGTTCCCGGCTTGGGTTGCCACACGTCAACAGCGTTGACAACAAAAGTGAATAATAAAACTAATAAAACGGTTGATTTGGTTTTAAGGTATCTCATGATAAAGTTTTTTAAATCATCTTGTTTACAAGAGAAGATTACGAATATAATATAAAGAACAGTTTTTCATTTCAGTGATATTATAACATAAAAATGTACACATAAGAATAGCAAAAACTATCTTTTTTATGTAAGAATTTAAGTAAAATAATACTAAAAAATGAATA
>JAOZSF010000142.1 GCA_029939815.1 bacterium | reverse complement strand
CGTCAATTTTATCACCTTTTTAATTTCATTAATAATATATTCCGCGTGTTGAAGATTGTTAATTCGTTTGGCTATTACCACTTTTTTATCTAATTTAGTTATTGCAGCAATAGAGTAAAAAAGTGTTTTTCCTGACTGACTGCTTTTCTCAATTTTAATTTCAGAAACATCCGAACTTGTCAAATCTTTTACTGAGCGAAATCCAAGCCATCCGTTTAAAATTGAAACAGAGTTATTTTGAATGGTAATCTCACTTTTATAGAGCAGTAAATCAAAAAAGCGGTAAATAAGAAAAGGCAGAACTGCGCTGAAAATTATTTTAAGCATCATAGGCGCATTCTTTTTCGTCCATAAAAATAAAACAACAGCTCCCCAGAAAATAATAACTGCAAAAATAACCACCGCGCTTTTCCAGGCAATAGGAAAGATAAACCTGACTCCCCCATTCATCAATTCTTCCGAAATTATTCCTGAGGATTTTAACAAAGAGTCTCCGCCTGGTTTCTCTACATATTTATCCAATGAAGAATCATCAAGCTCGAAATCTTCTCTGCTTTCTTCTGTTTTAAAAACAGGAACCTCAAAATGCGCGCTGTAATCCACTCCCGGAACCTCAGCGCTGATTTTCACCCGCCAGATTATTTTATCATTTGAATTCTCCTCATTGGTTTCTCTTGCGTCAAATGGAATTTTGAATAAAACAGGTATCGCCGATTTCGTTAAATCATTTTCCATTGCTTCCCGTTTTATAAAGCGAACATCCTGCCACAAAATCCGTTCTGAAGTTCGGCGATTTTTCCCGCTTCCGGATGTGTGTTTGTTAACGCAGTTCAATTCAATTTTAAATCCCGAATCGGGTTTGATATTTACATTTGTAATGATGAGCCCTTTCAACGCTCCGCCGACAACTCCGGGAACAGATTTCATAATAAAAACAGATTCGCCAAATTTTTTCCAACGGATAAGCGAAAAGACAAACCAGATTATAAGCCCAATACCGACTGCGGGAAAAAGAAAAATGAACATCAACGCGTGATTCTTTTCTTTCAATATTTCGGGAATAAAAGCAATTACTACCGGCCATGAAATCAGATTCCAGAACAAAGCGAAGAACAATGAAAAATAAACCATTGTTTTATTCGATGATTTTATTTTTCCGCTTAACCAGTCGGGTTTTTGCATCCATGGTTTATCCGGGTATTTTTGTTCCAAACCAACAAGAATCTTTGCTTTCTTTATATTAATTATTCCAAAAACAATTACTCCGATGCCGATACCACTAAACAAAATTGCCACTGCGGGAAATATTATTATATCCACCGTTCTTAACTTATTATTTAAAATTGATTCACACGGCTTTTCGGGATTAACAAAACAAAAATAATTTTCTCCCTTATTTTTGTACCGCTTCATTTTTTTATATAAAGCAGGATAATAAGAACCGCTTTCCCCACCTCCGGTAATATTCACTCTTGAACCGGTGTAAACCTTTCCTGAAATCTTGTATTGATAAGCAGTATCAATAGAATACGTAGTTGATTTATCCGAGCGGTTTTCATTTAATTTCACGCTAATAATTTTGGCAGGAACTTTTTCCCATTTTCTCATTTTATGGGCATCGGAAAAATTTCCGATAGATTTTATTCCGAGAAAAATCCCGACCAGCGCAAACGGAATTCCGAATAAAACAAATGCATACGTAAAACACCCTGATTTTTTACTTTTTTGATTAGTTTTCATAATTTATTTTTCGGTTCGGCTTTTCCATAAAGATACTCAGGAGGAGTTTTGTAATATTTTAACAGTGCCGGGCATAACCAACCTTCTATATCTAATTTTTTGCTGTAATAGAAATTACCTTTGTTTTTACTGCGTGTCCATTTAAGTTTCATTGTATAACCGGGAAATTCTTTTGATGAAAAATATAACCTGAAACCATTTGTGGCATCGGGAATACCGGAAGCCGCATCTTCAAACATCAATCCTATATTTCCCGCAAAAGGTTCACGATAAAGTTTTGTTTTCGGATCATCAAAATACCATCGGTCATTAATTTTATATGGCTCGATAATTAATACACTGTCAGAATTTTTGTGGCCGCATGAAGAGAGGAAGAACAACAATAAGCATAGGATTTTATAAAAAGATTTCATAACTGTACTCTTTTGATATAGATTAATATTTCAACAGTTCCATTATACCAGAATTGCATTTTTAACGCTTGATACTACTGAATATTATAAAACCCCGCAAGTTTTTCCAAAATGAACATTAGGTGCCTGACCCCGTAATGGTCAAGTGCCTATTTGACACCTGACCCGGTATTTTATATATTAAGCCGCTTTCCGCCTTCTTATAATTCCACCAATAACAGCTAATCCGATGACCAAAACAATGCCCGGCTCAGGTATCACGTGCGGAGACGTTTCTTCGCTGACAGGTTCTAATCCCGCTTCAATATACTGTTCGGTATTTTCCAAAACCACTGCTCCGGTGACGGGAGTGACGAGATGAAAATCAGAGGCAATTTCAACAGCTTTATTTTTATTTTTTTCACTCCAAGATGCGGCAAGTGCGGCAACTTTTCCATTTGCCCATAATCGGGCAACATGAGAATCTCTGCATACACTTTCGTTTTTTTCTGCCGGGATCAACTTTCTTTCGAAATAAATTTGTTTTTTTGTTCCGTTCCACAAATCGAAAAGTTTTTCGAGTTCTGCTTCCGGGTTTCCAAAAGAACATAAACGTTTAATCTGCGGCAAACCGTTTAATTTTTGAGCTATATTATTAGGACCAATGCCAAACTGCAGATCATATAATTTCGGATTTTCAGGCCGGCGTTCAAAATTCTGAACTAGGTTTTCCGCGTTCATTAATTCAAAAGGCTGTGTCGCGTGAAGCCATAAAATAATACTGTTCGGTTTCGCCGACGCAATATTCCATGCTGATTCCAATGCGGGAATATTATCGCAACCGCCGGCAAAATCATTTTCAGACAATTCATCAACAGATTTTAATTTTATAACTTTGTCGGATGCCAGCAAAACGGTCAGCTCAATTTTTTTCGGAAATTTATTAAGAGCAGTTTTGATATATTTAATATTTTTACCCATTCGGCGAGACCCATCAATTACCAAAACTACTTTCTCAGGACACACAACTTCTTTTGCCACTATTTTTTGTAAAATATATTCGTTGGTATTCCCGGCAAAATTTTCAACAATTAATTCTTTTGGTTTCGCTAAACGATCCGCAATAACAGGAAATCCTGTCTCAAACTCGACTTCAGTAAGTTTTGCCCGCAGAGCATATAGATTAGTTACCGGATGCTCAATAATATTTTCGAAATTGGTTATGGCAGAAATTAACTTTTCTTTTGATTCTATCCATACAGAATGTTTCAACTCAGCATCAATGTTAAAATTCCTTTCCGTGAAATTCGGAAGTTCTAGCAAACCGGAAGTATAGGACTCTAATGCAAGCGGCGCAGTTATTCCAACTTTTATTTTCATTGTTCCGCCGTTTGGCGGAACAGGGAAACACTGGACAAGAATCCGGTCTTTGCCGCATGTTGTAACAAGAACCGGATCTCTCCTCCGCTCAACCACTTTTTTATACGCTTTTTTCACTTTGGCTCTGCCGGCATAAGCGGCTTCGCGTTCTTCGCCGTCAACCCATAATGTTAGTCGTGAAACAACTCCACCGGGTGGTAAAATCAATTGCGCGCGTGCTTCTCTTTGCCGCGACGAGTCGTTTTCAAATTCCATAATCCACTCAGTATAATATGTCGCGCTTTCGGGATTTACAATACAGTCAATTCTTGATTGTTTAAGAAACAAATCCCGAATCCGTGCGGAAACAATATCACCTCCCTGTCCAAAATCAAATTCATTGGCGTTAATCCTTGCTCCGCCTCTAAAACCGACAAATTCGGGCGGCTTCACAGCATTGTAAGGTGTTCCGGTAACTTTATAATAAATACCTCTGACCTCTTTTCTCGGCACACTTTTAAAAAGCAGATTGAATATTAATGTCGTAACATCGGAAACCCGCTGTCCGCGCGGATAGCATGCACGCAAAAGTGTTTTTTCATCTCCGAATTTCCTCAATAATTTTATTCCATTTAGTTCTGTAGACTGTTTTTTTCCTGCTGCCATTTGAATTCCGGTACAAGTAATTATTTTAGGGAGATCAAGTAATATGAAAATAAAACAAATTGCAACAATTACCCGCCAGCAGGACGGCAGTTTTATTTGTGGAATAAATCTGGAATATTTTTTGCGTAAAATTATTGCTATAATTAGCGAAATAAGAGGAGATAGCGGTAAAAGACCAAGACCGAAAAACCAAATTCCAATCATGCCAAAAGGTAGAAGCGGTAAAAATATAATTGAATAAAATAAGGCTATGCCAATTGTGCAACTATTGATAAAGTTAACGATTTTGTACCTGTCCGTTTTCTTCTTTCTGATTGATAAAATTACAAATAAATTGCCGAAAGGAACAAAAGAAATTAAAATAAGATGATAATATGATGGTATTGGGTCGAAAAAAGTATTTGCGCACATCCCTGAAAAAACTTCCACCAATATCGTTACAACAGGCAAAGCAACGCCAAAAATAATCGCCAAAACAAAATTCGATGTACTGAACTTGGTTGTCCATCTGAAATTATCGGTTTTTTTTGACGGTGAAGATGATTCTTTTTGAGAAGTCTTTGCCTCCGGCTCATTAATTTTTAACCCCGCAATTATTTTCTCAACTTCCCCTTTTGTAACTATTTCTATCCTTGCGGTAAGAACTTCTTCTTCAATATGACGGCGTAAATCTTCAATCACTTCATCGGCATCCGCACCTGAACTTTCAAGATTCACGCGTGCGGTTTCAAGATAACTTTCCAATCTTTTTTCAGCTTTATCTGTCCATTCCTGCATAATTAAACTCCTTTTTAAAATTGTTGAGAAATAGGTGCCTGACCCCCTAATGGTCAATAGGTGCCTGACCCCCTATTACGTAATTTATGGCTGCCTTTAATTAATATATCTAAATGTTTATTCATGAGGTCTACTGTTTTTTTCCCTTTGGCAGTAAGCGAGTAATATTTTCTGACAGGTCCTTCCGATGATTCTTCAAGTCGAGTTGTTACAAGTTCCTGAAGCCGAAGCCGCGAAAGCAAAGGATAAATAGTTCCCTCGGTAACTCCAAGTCCCGGCATAGAGACGAGAGTTTTTACGAGGTCATATCCATAATACTCTCTTGCTTCAAGAGCATTGAGAATGCACAATTCCAAGATCCCCTTTCGAACTTGCACTGTCCAGTTATCAAAATAATCGGGTGTATTTTTCATGGTGAATAAATTAATGATTTTAAACTATTATCCTATAAATGGAGGGACGTTGTCCTCAGCGTCCTAACTATATATTAGGTCGCCGGGGACGGCGACCCTCCAGAAATTAAATATGCTGCAACAATTGAAATCAAGTTTACCGGAAGTTGAACAGCTATTTGATTTGCCGGTTTCAACAAATGATATAAAATGAACCCGCAATATATAGCTCCGAGATTGGCTATAACCATTATAAAGCTATGTAAACTAATTCGAAATAATTTCATCAGAGTTGTGTTTCCGGTATTTAAATCGTTCTTTGTACGTCTTTTATTCAGCAAATAATTCGAGAGAAAAATTCTCACGTCTCACTACATTGTATCACAAAGTACCTCGTTTGTCAAGG
>JAOZSF010000141.1 GCA_029939815.1 bacterium | reverse complement strand
TAACGAATAACGAATAACGAATAACGAATAACAATTCGATAAACATAAAGGAGAAAAAATGCCTAGAAAGAAAATTGATGTGGATATTAAAAAGTATAAAAAGAAACTCATTGAGAAAAAAAACAGAATATTAGGGGATGTTAAACAACTCGAAAGTGAAGTGTTTAATACTTCGCTGAAAGACGCTTCGGGAGATATTACAGGATATTCAACTCATGGAGCTGATGCTGCAACTGATTCAACTGACAGAGAAGTCATGCTTGATATTGCTTCGTCTGAACAGAGATTATTAAAAAATATTGAACATGCGTTGAAAAGAATTGAAGAAGGTTTGTATGGTAAGTGCGAACTATGTAATTCACGTATTTCCGATGCGCGGCTGGACGCTAAACCGGAGTCAATCGTTTGTATTGATTGTAAGAAAAAATACGACTTGTGAGAATACAAAGAAAAATATTCTCTCCTTTGCTTATTGCCGGAATAATTTCAGTAACGGTAGTTATCGCTGACCAGTTGTCAAAAATATGGGTGCGGCATGCTTTACCGACAAACGCTCATAAAATTGAGATTATTACCGACCATCTCAACTTTATCCATAGGAAAAATCCCGGCATCGCTTTCAGCCTGTTTGCATCGGCCAAATGGGCTCCATTTGTATTCGCTGCTATTTCGGTCGTGGCAGTTATATTCATTATAAGGCTGATCTATAAAAATAAACATCTACCGATAATTGTTGTTGTCGCTTTAGGCGCGATTGCAGCCGGCGCAACCGGTAATTTAATTGACAGAATTATTCCGCCGCATAAAGTAATTGATTTTATTGATTTTTATATTGGACAGTGGCACTGGCCTGCGTTTAATATTGCAGACAGCTCTATTTGTATTGGCGCTTTTTTACTGATAATCTCAAGTTTTATTTACCGGGATCCTTTTTCGCCTTTGCCCTCCGGCGACGGGGAGAAGAAGGAAGACTTGCCTTAAGACCTTTCATACTGAACATATTTTGATTTATTGACCGGTTGACTTTCACTCTTGCGAATTTGAAAGTTATTTTTTGACCATTTTTCTTTACCTGATAAATCGATATCGGCAGCCAGTTGGACCTGCTGAACGTTATTCTCAACTCGCGGAAATGTTTTTTAACAATATCTGTTTTAGGAGAAAGTAAAACGGTTACTTTTTTCGAATCTTCACTCGTTACAACTATATCATAATTCTCGCGCAGACGTTCCGATGAAATAAACGGAGCAAAAAAGGCATCCATCTTAATGTCATCGATAAGATAAGATTCCTGCGGTTCAGACATTTCCGGAGTGTAAATTATTACTTTGCCGCCATCAATAATTGTTGTGGATTTGTCAGGCTTTAAATAATCAAAACGAATCTGAAATACGGGCGTACGGTTTTTATCACGGGAAACTAATTTGTTGAAATAAAATATACCCGTGGATTCGTATAGTTCATCGAATACGGTATCAACTTCAGTCTGCATAAAAAGCGCCTGGAAAGAATGCGTTGACCGTGCCGTAGCGTCAATTTTTGATAATATTTCTTTAGTTGTTATTTTATTTTTTGCTGAGGAACCGGCATTATGCTTTACAGATTTTCCGAATGCGATGCAGCCGGTAAAAATAATAACTAATAATGTTGCTTTTATTTTCATAATATCACCTTATTTATCGCCACTAAAACTTTAAGTGTTTTTTGAGTTGTGTTTTGGCGGCTGTTTTTATATTTCTATACCTTCCGTTAGACATAAAAAATATAGTTTTATTCAATTTATTGATTAGGAATTATTATTCCTTCTTATTCTTCTTACCAAACATTTGCACGCTTAATCGAAGACCGGTCTCCATTTGTTTTATATATGACTCCTGATATTCTTCAAACTTCTTCTGTTGGTCCGCTGATAACATATTTCTTGTACGATCTTTTACCTTTTTGTTTATATCAATTTGCTGGAAAATTATATCAGATATATTGTCTTCATTTAAGTCCATTGGATTAGCATCTTCCAGATTTATGTAATTAGGATTTTTCTTGCTCGCTTCTGCTTCTTCACGCATAATATTGACAAGAGCATCATTTTGCTCCGGTGACAGTACCGGAACTCCGGAAAATGAAAGCTGTTGATTATATTGACTTAGAGCCATCCGTTCACCTTCGGAATTACTATACTCTTCGTATTCACTATATGCTTCATCTCCAAGAAGTTCTTTTATTTGGCTGTCAATTTCATCTTTCTGATTCTTAATATCATCCATTGCCTTTTTGAAAGAATCTTTATCATTACCTCCACTTAGCATTTTAATCGAATCTGTTCCGGTAAGAAATCTGTCAGCTATAAGATCAGTAAAAGCTTCCGCTTTATCAGGGCTTAAATTGAGTTTGCTGATTAATGTGCCGTAAATGGGGTTAACCTGAGTATTTTTTATCTGACTTCGTATCGCGTCGCGCATGTCAGGATCATCAAGCATTTTAGCAAGTCCGGACATAAATTCATTCGGATCTTTTTTATCTTTATCAACCTGTTCATTTTCCGTCTCGGATGTTTCAGGAATGTTTTTCACTTTCATCGCCGCAATAGTGTTTTCACGGTCCTCAATTTGCTGTTTAAGCTGTTCGTTTTCCTGCTCATAATGAATTTTATCGGCTTTTAATCTGGCAACCGCAGATTCGAAAGCGGGAATTCTATCCGCTGACAGCTCTAATTCATTAATTACATCTTTATATAAAGCAACTTTATCTGATTGGAAATAATATAGAGATGCAAAAACTATTGCAGCTGCAGCAAAAATAATCATAAATATGTTTTTCATTTTCTTTCGTATGTTTGATTAGAGGTTACTCGAAAAGATATTACGATAAAAATCATTTCAAATCTCCCCATCCGGTTTTAGGTGGCACATCCCGAGTCCCGATGCTATTAAGACCGGGATCAATGATAAGGAGGGGATTTTAAGAAAATCAATGTGGTTCCGACCTTTTCGAGTAACACCAAAAGTTAAACCTTTTCTATCGCTTCAATAAAAGTGTCATGCAGCAATCCGTTTGTCGCAACAACACCTGAATTCTCCGTTAATTGATAAGATCTTGAAAAATCAAGAGATTTTCCGTTTACGTCAGTTACTTTTCCACCGGCTTCCTGAACTATTATCATTCCTGCCGCGTGATCCCATATCTTTTCCTGATAACCCGGTCGTGTCGGTAAGCGTAAATACACCGAAGCCATTCCGGCCGCAACAGCGGCATATTTACATTGGCTGTCGATGCGGTACGGTTCAGAATTTACGTTTAACAATTTTGCGATTGCGGCACTTTGTCCGTGTGCGGTATGAGCTGATTCAACCGATTCGCAGAACACCGCTTTATCCGGAAAGCAAATAGCATCAACGGTTATTTTTTTTGTTTCGCCTGTTTTTATTGACAAAGCATGAGCACCGGAATTTTTCACGGCATAATAAATCGCACCTTTGTCTTTTTTATCATAATACATATTAGGACAGCCAAGTACTCCGAGAACCACTTCGCCTTTCACTACTAACGCAAGAGCAATAGCATACTGATCTCCGCGCAAGAACCCTTTTGTTCCATCGATGGGGTCTAATGTCCAGTACCGTTTTTTAAAGTTACAGTTGTCTGAGCCGAGATCAATTGCGTCAAGCATTTCTTTTTCGCTGACATCAGGGAAAATATTCGTAACGTTACTATACACCTTTTTCATGAGTTCAGCCGATTCTTCTTTTCGAATTTGATTGGAATCTTCTTCGCAAACATAATCGTCATTCGGAAATTCTTTTCCGAGTATAATATTTATAACCGCTTGAGAACCGAAATCGGCAATCGTAACGGGTGATTTATCGGACTTGCTTAACGTATCTTCTGCGACAAGCGAGTGTTGAACTCCCGCGCAAAGGGTACAGGCTTTTGTTACCGCGTATATAGCGAATTTAAACTCGTTTTCGTAATACATATTTTATTTTGATTAAATGATTAACACACCTCTTGCAATATTATACCATTATTACTGGTCTATTGCAAACGAAACACGGAAGAATACTAAAAAAAATCGCGATTGATTTTCCAACCTAAATAAATGCCGATAAATGTTCCAACACTACTTAAAATAAAAGCTGTCATTAAACCTATTTTCGCGCCAATCGCCCATCCAATCCAGCTGAAAACAACCATTCCAATAAATATGCAGAGTTTATTCATTTTCCAACTTTAATATTTTAAACAACTTCCACCAATAAATTCCCGCAGCACAGAGTCGCCGGGAACGGGGGAGTCGTCTTCAATAGGAGTGATTGATGAAAGCAGCTTGTTGAGCCGCACAGCACGAATATACGCATCTTCTCTTTCGGGATTGCCTTCGTATTTCTTTTCCCATTCTGCAAAAAACTTTGACATCCTTGACGCGTAAAGCGGAAGCTCATACGGCATTCCGCTGTTGATAATATAATCAGCGGTAGAATTATATGGTATTATGTTGCGCAGTTCACTCGCGCGGACGTAATGCCAGTGTTCAAGCGTCTGGCGCGGGTCGTAAGAACGATGTGCAGAGTCGCGCAGCATCCTTCTGATTAAGCGAAGATCTGTCCAGCGAACATAATTTCCATCGTCATCTTTCATTTGTAAAAGCGGTTCCAAAAAAAGTTTGAATTTTTGTTCATCAGGAATGCTTTTCGAAAAATCAGGATAAAGCCCGTGCAGACTGTCAATTAGAAGAATATCTTTTTCCTCGAGATGAAGCTTTGTGTGATTAAGCGTTCGGGTTCCGGTTTTGAAATCGTAAAACGGTATCGCAACTTCTTCACCGGCGCTTAATTTCACGAGATGTTCGTTAATTAGTTCCAAATCGAGTGCCTGCGGGGTTTCAAAATCGTAATCACCGTATTCGTCTTTTGGATGTTCGCTCAAATCAAAAAAATAATGATCAACATTCAGAGCGACAAATTGATACCCTTTTGTTTTTAACCGCTGCTCAATTTTAATCGTCGTTGTCGTTTTGCCGGAAGAGGAAGGTCCGCTGATCATAACCATTCTTACTTTGTCTTTTCGTTCCATGATCATTTCCGCAGCGGTAATTAAATTGTCTTCATAAGCCGCTTCGCCTTCGTGGACGATGTGCGGGAATTCGCCGTTGGCGATTCTGTTATTCAAAGATTCGACGGTATGAACTTTGTGAGTAGAAGCCCAGTCGAGGATATGCCATATTTTAGCCCACGGAATATTTTCGGATGGTTTGGACGCCATTTTAGATTTTTGCCTTCTTCGCCTGTCATTTTCCTCGCGGTAAATAATATAAGCCTTTGCAACTTTTGAATGTCCTTTTTCAATAAGTGTTTTTTCAACGGCATCCTGAATTTCTTCAATGTCTAAAATGTGGTCTTCCGGATACGTCAATTCTAGAAGCTGAACAACCTGATTTGAAAGGTATTTCGCCGTTTCCTGATCACGGCCGCCAACAGCTACTGCCGCGCGATAGATAGCGTTTTGGATTCTTGCGGGTTTAAAAGGAACTGTCGCGCCGCTTCGTTTTTTAATATGGGTAAATTTACTCATTTTTTAACTCCTGTGTTTGTAATTTATATATTTTACGCTTATAAGGTTAGATTGTCAAACAGAAAATGATATTGGATATTCTTCCTTTCATTCCGTTTTGTCCGTTTAGTTCGTTTAGTTCGTTTAGTTCGTTTAGTTCGTTTAGTTCGTTTAGTTCGTTTTGTCCGTT
>JAOZSF010000140.1:1311-5737 GCA_029939815.1 bacterium | reverse complement strand
TTTTTAGGCGGATTAAAAAAAACCGGGAGACTCTAATAACCGATATATTGCTTTTTACACAATAATAAGCTATAATGTTTAATGTTTGGTGAACCTTATAAATTAATATTCATTCAATTATGTTCCGCGCAAAAAATACCGTTAAAGGAATCGCGTTAGTTGCTGTTCTTGCAGTGCTGACGGTGCTTGCCATAATGGCAGCCACTTTTGCCGTACATTCAAATACCGAAACTACCACAGCCAAAAATAATGTTCGCATAATGGAAGCCCGTGCTATTGCTGATTCGGGAGTTGAACATGTAAAATCACTTCTCTGGTATGATACAGTTGTAAATAAAAGCAGTTCTGATTCTTTTGATGATTACTGGTATTCAACTTTTGACGGCTCCTTATATAAAAAGAATCCCGAAGTCGATGTTGATGGAATTAAAAATAACGGTCCCAAAAAAAATGGAAAAGATGCCGTTTGGATTCCCGTGCATGACGAAAACGGAAGCCTGATCGGTCGCTATGCTGTTGTAGTCGAAGACGAATGCGGGAAGGTTAACCTGAACATAGCGTCAATGGTCCCGCCGTTAAAACCAAATCAGGGACTTGATACCCGCGAACTTTATCTCGGAGACGGAAAAGGGCGGGGAATCCCTTTCAGTAAAAAAGCATGCCAAAGACTTCTCAAAAAACGTTATGGACCTAATGGCGTTCCGGGCGCCGCAGGAGATGACAATTATAATAATTATTTTTGTATGTCGGATGAATTGGATAATAATTCGAATGGGAAAATAGATGAAATAGATGAAGGAATAAATGAATGGGCTGAATATGTTCCTTCGCGTCCGTACGGCGATGACAGGTCATTTTTTAATATGAGCGAAGTCTTAAAAACATTAATGCCTAATACAAGACCTTCAAGGGCGAATGTAGCAATTCTTCGAAAATACGGGACTTTAGTTTCAAAAAATCAATATCTCAGATGGAATAAATCAGACCAAAAATGGGTTGATAAAAAAAATATTAATATTTGTACTCCAAGACAGTTTTATAAAACTCTTCGAAACGCAAACGAAAAATATAACTTCGAGGGAACAGCAAACCGACTGCGCAGGCTTGCCGCCTGTATGAGTGATTATCGCGATGAAAACAATGTACTTTCAACGATTTCAAGTAAATACGGTGTTGAAGCTGTTTGTTTTAATGAAGTAATGGCAAACGAAGGAAGCAAAATTCGGCAGACGTATCGCATTCAATCATACCGCAAGAATGATGATAGAGTTCACAACATTGCGTATTATTATGGTAATCCGGATTATAGAAAAATTCAATCGTTAAGTGATGATAATGTAGCAAACCGCGAAAAATTTTTCGGAACAGGTGAGGTCGCTTTTCCTATCTATTCAAACAAAGTTAAGCGTGTAGGTTCAACGGTATTAATCGAGCTGCGTGATTTTCCGTTACGCGGAGCAGGTTATTACAATGGTTTTCGTGATTTCAAAAATCTTTTAAAATCTCGTGGAGGGAATTACATTACAGGTGAAAAAATCAGATGGCCGGAGAATATTTGGGCAAACGGCTATATGGCGGTATTTAAAGATACGACTAAAAATGCAAAACCCTCAAAAGTATTTAAGATTAAAAGTTCTAACAGGAAAAATCAAATTTTTCTTTATGGAAATGAAGTTAGCGCCGAAGACCTTAAAAATTTGAAAACCAGAGTTTACAGATATGCTCAAATTCGCACATGGACTTGGGAAAAATCCTGTTACGCGGAACACCCTAAAGTGTCTGACTGGTTTGTTTTCGCAGGTCTTGAACCAAGAGATTATTACAGAGTTTATATTCAGGAAACCAATCTGGAAACTCCAACAGGTGATTCGTCAGGAGGAAATAAACATTCTGATGTATTGGATGTCGATGGTGTAATAACAAAATCCAGCGAACAGGAAATCCATAAATTGAGATACAAATATAAAGACGGCGAAGTTCAGCGCGCGGACAGTAAGGGGTTTCTGGATGTTTATGTTACAAGTTCGGCAGATTGCAGTCCGAGAAATAGAAACCGTTTTAATGCCGCTTATTTCGCACGACCTGATATTATAGAATTAATGAACATAAGTTCGCGACCAATTAGTTTACGCGGCTGGAGTTTTGTTGCCAATACAGGTTCTCTTTCTTACGACCTTGGAAAAGTGAAGAACGCGTTTGTTTATTCAAAAGCCGATGGTAGAAGGATTGAAGACCCGAACCCTGTAATTAAACCGAATGAATATTTCTATCTTTGTAATAATGCGGAAATTTTTGACTACGATTTCGGGTCGGTTAAAGACGGAAATTGGGGCGGAAACGCGAATGAAAGAATGCCGGTTTATGAATTTGATGATGACCAGTGGGGCGTTCGTTTTAAAATTAAAAGTTTGCGCGAAAGCTTTAAATCAAGTGAAGGGTGGACAACTTTTGTCCAATGCGATAATGAACAATGGAAAAATGACCAGTTCGAAAATGAGCTGGCGGAATTCCAGACCGATAGAACTTCCTCCGGTAATCAAATCTCACCAGATGGTGTTCGGGCTCTCGTAACAGGTAACTCACGGAATACTTTGGAATTTACAGGACTGAAACTTAAAGAATATTCCGATATTAAGCCGGGCGATTATGTCATGATCGTTGGACTGCCGAGAATCGGCGGGTTTGTCAGCATGACGCTTAAAAATGAATATGAACAGATAGCGGCGCGACTCGTTGAATACGGTGACCCCGGAAAAGACGCATCAAAAGACCCCGACAGTTGGATCGGCTGGTCAAGCGAAAAAGATGATCCGACACGTGAAGAATGGATTTTGAGAAAACAACCGACTTTTGGCGGTACGGTTGCCAAATCGAGGAATCATGTTGCTAAATTAAAAGCAGGAGACCAGTCGTCAATTAAAAATGGACCTTTTTCTTCTGTTGGCGAAGTTAACGAAGTTAGAAATGTAACTTTATGGGAAAGAAAAACAAAAAAAGAAAAAGATGTTAAAGCGAAAAAAGTGATCCAAGGCGCAGCGGAGTTCTTCTGTACAAGCGGAATCAGACTTGACGCGGAAGAAGAAAATGCCAATATCCAGGGATGGAGTCCCGCTTTCGGTGAAAGTGAGTTTAATAGCCGCGATGGCGCTACTCTTAAAAAAGCAAAATGGGAAAAAGATATTTGGGCTAATCAGTCTATTTCAATTCTTACAGGAAAAAACCGCGGCGAAGTTTTCGCTATCAGCGGAAATACGGCAAATAAAGTAAATGTTGACGGTCGCTCAGTCCCAAACCGCAAAAACTTTTCCGTTAGAAAAGGAGATAAATTCTCCATTGGTCCGGGATATTCAACATCTTTGTTTTACACAAGGAAAGAAACTCAACCGGGAATCTGGGAATGGAAAAATAAAGGAATACCTAAAGGGACTTATGATCTGACTTTATTCGGTTTAAATGATTCGATAAAGACAACGGAATTTCTTGAAGAAAATCATAATACGCCTTTAAACGTTTACCTTTTTGATTTTGAAAATAAAAAATATGACCTTATAAAGAAAAATGTTAAATATAATAAAAATGATTCCGCTGCCGTAGGAAAAGTCCTGCCAAAACACATCTCACCTTCCGGCGGTATTAAATTGAAATTAATCCCTCATAACTTGAAAGATATAGATGGCAGCGGATTCGCGTGGTTTGATTGCGCTTATATATCTCCAATGCCGACAATCGGTTTAATAAACATAAATACGGCATCTCGGCGTGTTCTTCAATCTTTAAATAAAATCACGCCGGAACTTGCCGATAATATTTTTGCCGGAAAAAATAATGAAGGACAAAATTGCCTGAAACCTTATAAAACGATATCTGACCTCATGAATGTAAGAGGAATGTCTGTTGAAGTATTTTCCGCTCTTGCTAATCTGATTACTGTGCGGAGCGACCAGTTTAATGTCTATGTTTTTGCGCAGCGGATTGACGATGTAAATCACGATGGCGCTTTTCAGCCGAAAGAAGGGGAGAAAGTCATCGCCGTTGCACATGAAAGGGTTTTGCTTGACCGCACAAATCTTTTAACTGAAGACGATAAAAACAAGCGGACAATCAGCGTAATTGAAAAAGAGAATTGATATCTGGATATAAAGAAATAAAATGTTCATGGCTTTGATGAAATCGGCTCTATATTTACAGTAAAAATTTCGTTAGCAGATTCAAATCTCTAACAATTGTAAATAATAGATTTCCCCTTTCATTGGAGTAAATAAATAGAAATTATCATACTTTTATAACATTTATTCTGATTTATGATATAATATTAACATTAACGAAAAAAATCTACAAAATTTAATAATTCAATGGAGATGAAAATGAAGAAAATTACTATGATGATTGTTTTAGCCGCAATGAGTATTGCAGTTAATGGTTATTC
>JAOZSF010000140.1:0-1211 GCA_029939815.1 bacterium | reverse complement strand
CCTTATCTTTGGATTGAACCTTATCCGGAACTTAATTTTGGTGTTGTATATCCAAACTACACAAGAACATTACAAATAAATATCCGTAACGGCGGCGAAGCTAATAATTTGGATATTTCAAGTTTCTCTTCTATTTCAGGCGATACAGCGAAATTTACACCGGCGACAATTGCTGATTTCACTCTAACGCCAAAACAGGAAACTAATTTCAGTTTTACTTATACTCCGGGCAGTATTGCCGATATTACTAACTCTGTAATGTATCAGTTTAATACAACCGACCCATCCAACGCGGTAGTTAATTTCCCGATGTACGGTAAATCATCAGCAACTCCGCCGCCAACTCCGGCTGTTTGGATTAACGAAGTTGCATATAATGACCCGGGTGTTGATGACGAAGAATTTATTGAGCTTTGCGGTGTTGCAGGAACTGTAATTACAGATTGGAAAGTTCAGCTTGTAAACGGTTTCGACGGAAGTAACTATTATGAATTTACTGTCGGCTCGGAAGCGGGGAGTTTTACTTTTGCGGATGAACAAGATGGTTATGGATTTTATGTTCTCGCAAGCAGTTCTTCCGGTGATGTTCCGAATACCGATGAAACAATGGCGAGTGATATGCAAAATGGCGATGATGACGCAGTTCGGATAACAAAAGCGGACGGCACAGAAATTCATTTCTTTGCTTATAACAGTAAATCAGCTATTGATTATGAATACGGTTTGCCGAATGACTTGACTCCTATTGAAGACTCTACACTGGCAAGCAATTCCCTTTGCAAAACCGGAAGCGGAACTGAAGAACCTGATTTTGAATGGAAAATCGAAATCCAAACTCCGGGAACATTAAATAATGAACAGGCGCTTCCGGAACCGATTGGACTTGGAATATTATTTCTTGGATTAGCGGCATTGCTGAAAATCCGGAAATAACATTTAGACACTAATTACACGAATTAACACGAAAAAAGATAAAGTATAAAACTTATACATATAATATACTACGAAACTAAAAAAATCTTAAACTTTAATAATTAAAATTTTTGTGTTGAAAATTCGTGAGGATTCGTGTAATTCGTGTCTAAAGATTTTTAATATGTCTAATTAACCGTCGGAGAAAAAATGAGAAAACTATTTTTAATTTCTGTTGCTGTTTTTATTATTTCCTGTTCATTCGCTGATGTCGTTATTAACGAAATTATGTATAATCC
>JAOZSF010000139.1 GCA_029939815.1 bacterium | reverse complement strand
AATTGATACAATAATACATAAATGTATTTATTTGTCATTGAAATAGTTATTAAATAATGATACAATTAATACAACCAACATTAAAACTTTAAATTTTTATCTTAATGAAAAATAGTAAAACATCAAGGCGTTTCTTCACTCTCAATAATTCAGGTATTGCTTTGGTGGCGGTTCTCGCTATTCTCGTTGTGCTTGCAATAATGGCAGCTTCGTTTACCGCGTTAATGAATATAGAAAACAAGCAAAGTCAGGTACAGATGAATTCACAGCAGCTCGATATGCTCGTTAATTCAGGACTGGAACAGGCAAAAGCTATAATCACAGTTGATGAAATAATACCTTTCGATGATAAATCAGAAATAAATCCACTCTCTGCATCGCCCGGCAGCGGCGACTCTTTTTCAAAATGGATGTTCGTAAAAAATAATGAAGGGAAAATATGCGGAAGGTATAGATTTCGAATTGAAGATGAATCTTCCAAAGTAAACATTAATAAAGCTTTTTTGCTTAAAAATGCTAACGGAACAGGATGGGATACAGGCGAAATAGTTTTACCGCGCGCGCTCGGCGTTCCAACTAAAACAGCAAAAAAATTGATTGATTATCGTTACGGGAAAAATAAACTTCCGGGGGCACGCGGTGATGATGACCAGAATAATCTGATTCTTATGGCTGACGGTATTGACAATAACGCGAACGGCGTTATTGATGAAGAAGATGAAGGCATTAATGACCCTAAAGAATATTCGGCTGAACATTTAAAAGGTGATGACAGAAAATTCAGCAGTATGACTGAACTGATGAATGTTATGATGGGTGATAATAAAAAACTATCGGCAAAACTTCAGGCAGGGTTGATGAGAGAACTCCCGCGCCGCGCAACGATTTACTCTGTCGATAAACCGGGGTCACCAACTCTCCCGAATGATATTCCTTCTGACATTAACAGCATGACACCACGTGAATGCCGGAAATTATTAATAAGAGCTAATTCAGATATGCCTTTTGAACCGAATTCAGCCAAACAGCAACAACTGGCAACAAATCTGATAGATTATCGTGATGAAAATCATGTTTTGTCAACGCTCGGCTCAACTTACGGAGTAGAAGCAATTTGCTTTAACGAAATTCTTGCAAATGATGAATCGTATTCCATTGATCCTATGGATGGTGCACTGCCAAATCCTTACACATCAAAGCAATGGCGTGAACGTTACGGTTCTGAAGACGGGAAACGATTACTTTACCGTGTGGACACAATTTACGATTGTGTACCTGATGATCCAGGGATAGGACTTGGAGAATATTATTACAATTTAGACCCCAGAAGAGGTTGGCGAATAAGAAATCAACCCGGGAAATCAAAAATAGGAGGAATTACACGGGGAAACAGAATCGTATTGAGAATGCCGAAAGTTATCGGGAAAAAAGGCGATACAAGAAATGCTGTCATAAAAAAATACTATAAACAAGTTCCGCCAATTAGACTTCCGGGAGGAAAAAAATGGTGCCGGTGGCCAAGCGCAGGAGAATTAGTTCATACTTTCGGTACAGATTCTCAATACGAAAAATTTTATGATGAAATAATTAAAGTTTTACGTAAGATAAGCAGCGCAGACGGTAATCGACCGAGATTTCCCAAAAATTATTTTAAAAATTCCTGGGCTATGGTTTATGGATGGTCGGACAGTCCCGCCGATTTTAATCCTCAACCGATAGGATGTTTTGAAATAACATCCGGCGACCAGAGTTCACTCACAATCCAAACTTCAGACGTTAACTCGGGTAAGAGATTTGCTACACAATTATCAAAAGTGAAATTCAGTAACGGCACACCAATGAATTTTGATAATTGTGACTTGAGTGTTACAATTAATTCGTGGGGCGACCGGTCGCCATTCGCTATGGTTCCAAATGCTAATGTTACGTATTTAATGAGGTCCCGTCGCCCAACTGCAGGAAGATATTTTAAAATAATAATCGGCAGACCGCCAAGAGGCAGGTTTACACAAGGCTATCCTGACGAACTTGGCGTTTCGGGAAAAGTTGGCGGCGGATTTACTGAAGACAGTAATTATTCCCGGCAATGGGTTTACAATGACAACAAACCTATCAAAACAGGTCGCGACGGTTGGATTAAAATTATGCTTACATCATCGCCTAAAGTAAGCAGAGCAAAAAAAATCCGGCAATGGCTTTCTTATTTCAGAATGGTCGCTCCGGAAATCGTTGAAATGTATAACGCTTCTGCAACACCCATTTCGCTTGCTAACTGGCGGGTGATTTGTAATACAGGAAGTCTTGCAACTCAAATTGGAAGAATTCACAGTACTTCATATTATGACCAGAAACTTCGCAGGGGAATTACAGATGATAATCCCGTCGTTCAGCCAAACGGGCATTTTTATCTTGTAAATGATACGGAACTTTTTGACGGCTGGTATGGAAACGGCGATAATAAATGGGGGTCCCGTGCAGATGAACAGGTTCCTGTATTTCAAATGGACGAACAAAACTGGGGCGTTTCCTACAAGATTAAAAGCGCTAAAGTAATTTATCCTAATACTGGTGATAAAACTCGTGCGGGTTACTCTATTATGATTGATGAACGGAATCTTGATAAAGAAATATTCAATCTTGAAACGGTTAAATTTATTGATAAGGACGGTGCTGATGATTCATATTCGTGGAATAATGTTTATGCTCCTGTAATCGCAGCTGATATTAGAAAACAAAATGAAATTTTTATTGCACCAATTGCTGGCGATGACGTTGCTCACCTTGCAGGTAAATCAGTTATGATTCTAGGACTGCCTCATGGCGGAGGAATCGTTTCACTTACTCTTAAAAATGAATACGATCAGGTCTGCGCAAGAACTGTTGACTACGGAAAAGTTGATGTTGATGAACTTGAAGTTAGTACGGAAAAAATCGACCCTACAAAAACTACCTGGGTTAAAAGACAAAAACCTTCTATCGGCGGTACAGAAAATAAAGCTGAAAATCGCGCGATGCGGACGCATCATAATGATAAATTCTTTATCAAAAACGGTCCGTATTGCAGCATTGGTGAAGCAAGAAACGTTTCTACAGGCAATGACTTCGAACGACTCGGCGGAAGCGGAGATATCTCAAAAGGCGCTAATGCTCTAAGTTCTCTTGCAAAATATATGTCATCGTCTCATGTTCGACTTGAGTCGTGTCTCGGTGATGTTGAACGTGTCGGATGGAATCAGGCTTATGATGAAGTCGCAGGTTCATCTTTGACATCGGTAAAAGCCAAAAACGGTGGGTGGAAAAAAAATAAATGGACCGGTCATACTTTGCGATTTCTTACCGGACCGTTACGTGGAGAAAAGTATCCAATAATTTCAAATTCTAAAAACACCCTGCTTCTCGCGGGGAAAAATTCCAAATATATCCCCAGATCAGCCCCTAACAGAAAACCATTAAAACCCAATATAGGAAATAAATTCTCAATTGGACCTGGTTATCAAACGCCGCTATGCTATACAAGAAAAAGCGGTGACTCGGCTACCTGGACATGGAAAAACGCGATATCTTATCCGGGCACCTACGATTTATATATTTATGGTTTAAATGATGCTATCGATACAACTGAATTTCTTGAGGAGAATAATAATTCCTCAATTGATGTTGAGGTTTGGAATTACAAGACTAAAGAATTTGATATGCTGAAAAAACGGGGACAGTATGGCAAACAGGACTCTTTTAACGCCGGCAAAATTCATCCGGAAAATATTTCCGGTGACGGAAGCATTAAAATCAAACTGACTTCTCATAATGTGATTGAAAGAAATACAGATGATAAAACAGGTAAAACTTTGGTCGGGTCAGGCGGCAAACAAACAGGTATCGCCTGGTTTAACTATGCTATTGTTACACCGGTTCCTGTACCGGGAAGAGTGAATATTAATACCGCTCCACCACGCTTGCTTGCAAGTTTGCCGGGAATTAATTCTACTTTGGCTGAAAATATTTATAATGGCCTAGACAGAAATGGCAAGAAAACTCTGAAACCATATAAACATCTCGGCGATTTATTTAAAGTTAAAGGCATGACTCCTGATATTTTTGAACGATGTGTGAATATTCTTGACCTTGACTCCAGTGCTTTTACTGTCGAAGTCGAGGCTCAAATTCTTAAAGTCAATAATTCAGATCAAAAAACTAAAATTAATCCTAATTCGATCGTTGCTTCCAGAAAAAAACGCTTTGTTATTGAAGCTGATAAAAAAGAGGGAGGATATCTCGATATTACAGAAATAGAGCAATATCCCGTCAGATAAACTCTATAAATTTATTTACCTTTTTGATATAATAACTTTCTTGCAAAATGATTAACATAAATAACAAACTTACATAAATTGAAATATGAGAAATATCGTCGCTGAAATTAAACAAAACGCTAAACTTAGAAACAAAACTATTGTGTTCCCGGAAACCTGGGACGCAAGAGTGCTGCACGCAGCGCAAATTATTAAATCAGAAGGCTTTGCGCAAATTAAACTTATCGGGAAGCCGGATGAAGTTAATGAACTCGCAAAAAAAGAAAACGCTGATATTAGCGACATAGAAATATTAAACCCTGAATCTCTTATAGAAAAATATAACTTTGTCGATAAACTCGTTGAACTTAGAAAACATAAAGGATTAACTCCGGATAAAGCCGCGGAAATGCTTAAAGATAATTTGTATGTAGCGGCTATGCTCGTAAACGAAGGCAAAGGGCATGGCTTTGTTGCCGGCTCATCCAATTCTACCGCAAATGTTTTGCGCGCCGCGCTTCACGTCTTTAAAACAAAACCGGATTGTAAAACTTTATCAAGCTGTTTTATTATGGATGTTCCCAATTGCGAACACGGTGCCGGCGGATTGTTTATTTATGCCGATTGTGCTGTCCTGCCAAATCCTACCGCGGAACAGCTTGCTGATATCGCTATTGCTTCAGCAGCGTCATGCAAAAGTTTTCTTGGTGTTGAACCTAAAGTGGCAATGCTTTCTTTCAGCACTAAAGGCAGCGGAAAATCACCGATTGTTGATAAAGTTGTTGAAGCGACAAAAATTGTTAAGGAACGCGCTCCGGAATTAGATGTTGACGGTGAACTGCAAAGTGACGCGGCAATCATTCCTGCTATTGCGGCTAAAAAAGCTCCCGAAAGTAATGTCGCTGGAAAAGCAAATACACTTATTTTTCCCGACCTGAATACCGGGAATATTTGTTATAAACTTACTGAACGACTGGCAAAAGCAGGCGCTTATGGTCCGATTATTCAAGGATGCGGAAAACCCGTTAATGATCTTAGTCGTGGATGCTCGGTCGATGATATCGTTACTGTTGCCGCATTAACTGCACTGCTGGATTGATGTAAGACGCGCTTCCCAGCGCGTCATTATTTACAATGCCAAATAAATTCAAAAAGAATCTTCCTAAAATAGCAGCAATTGTATTTATTGTATTTATAATATCTGCTGTTTCTTTCCTCAATAAATTCGCAAAAGACAGTAATAAGGAAAATTCAACAATTTCTGTCGATAAATCCGCGCAAGCATTGACTATTCTCTCTCCCCATTGGGAAGGTATTCGTGTTGAGTTCCAAAACGCTTTTAATAAATGGAGAATTGCCAATAATAAAAAGCCGGTAAAAATTAACTGGATTGATGTGGGCGGAACATCCGATATTATTAAATATATTCGTTCTTCGTTCAAACATTCACCTAATGGAATTGACGCCGAT
>JAOZSF010000138.1 GCA_029939815.1 bacterium | reverse complement strand
AAGTAGCTAAAAAGAAAGTAGCTAAAAAGAAAGTAGCTAAAAAGAAAGTAGCTAAAAAGAAAAAATAGATAGGGTTTTATCCCAAAAAAAGCCGCCGGAAAATCCGGCGGCTTTTTTTATTATAGAGTTGATTTTCACCTTTTCGACTTTCTGCCGATTATTCTAAAGCCAAACCAAATAACGGCTAATACAATAACAACGATATAAATAATTCGATTCAATCCGTGTTTGTTTTCTTTAGCTTTTGAAGCATTATAAGCGAATCCGTCATCAAACTTCACTGATTTGATTATTTTTTCAATAACCGGAAAATATTTTTCTTCAGTATCTTCCTGAAAAGTAAAGTGGAACCTTACATATCCATATTGGCACGGATAAATTGCCGTAACCGTAGTGAGATTCTGTTTGTCTTTTGCTCTAAACATAGAACAATAACCTACAACGACCTGATGCACAGGATCATAAACCGCCGGCATAGGTTTCACTTCACCAAAAAGATTACTTTTATATAGGTCGACAAATGCTTTTCGAATATTAGAAGCGAAACTTCTGGCTTCACCTTGAACTTCATCAAGTGTCGGCATCGGTCTGTTTTCGATTTCAACGAGTGCGTATGGCATAGAGAAATCCAAGAGAGCTTTTCTCTGAATACCGAGGACATAATTTTGAACAGGTTTATTAGGATATAATCTTTTTAAAATGTTTTTATATCGCTGAATTTCTTTGTCAGGAATTACTTCCCAGTAATCAGGAAGTAAAAATTTGAAATGTCCCGGCGCGTAAAAAAACGTTTTTCCTAAAGCGGGAGCATTAGTTGAACTGTTTGATGTTACTTTTATTTGTGTATTAGTTTCCGCGGCAAGCAAAGCCGAAACATTCAATATAAATAAAAAAAGTAAAATATGAAATAGTTTTTTTCTCATTTTTTTTCCTATTTGTTAGTTACTGAGTTGCACCCTTTTTCAACCAAGCCAATAAATACCGAGCATTCATTCTGAGTTATTTTATGATCCTTGGCTGAAGCTGCAAGATTGGTCATAGCGTTGATACTCCATGGTTCAATCCCGGTAATCCCCTTTTCCTCAATATGGTCAAAAATCTTCACATACGCGTTCGAGAATTCCGCGCGTTCACTTTGCGGAACATCAGAATTTATTGCCTGCATAGTTGGTGTTAAAGCATATCGTCCGATATTAGAGAAAATTTTAGACGCATTCACAAAAAACACGATTGAAAGAATTGTAGCTGCTGCGGCAGTAAAGCACGCGAAAGCAATAACAAACCATATACAACCTTTACTTCGTTTTCTCGGCAGGAGCAAAGAAGTCAGGATACCGTTAGAATATACTTTAACATTTTGAGAGTTATTATTAATCTGATTTGACATTATTGAATTTATTTTTTGTCTAATTTTATAAGTATAGACTTTAACTCAACACTATCAAGCGAGATATTAAAAACTATTCCTTTTTCCTGTACAAAGAAGGGAATATCCTCTTTCCCATTTACAAGAATGATGATTTGACTAGCGTTTTTCACAGGAAGAAAAATCTTAGCGTCTTTAACAGGAAGAAAAGATTTATTTATAATAGCTACATAAGTCTTTGAACCTAATGTCCCCATCTTTACAATCAATCCATTAGCCTTACTGCTCTGCTTAACCTTTTCCATAGGAATATCCGGCAGCGCGTGGAAGTTCATAAAAAATCTTCTGGCATATTCCGCAAAAGGAAAGCATACCGGACTTGCCTGCTCAAAGGAAAGATATGTTGGGTTAGCCACACTCATAAGCGAAACAGGTTCGTACATCATATATTGTCTTGGGTGATAAAATGTTTCGCCGGCATAATATGACCGCTGTTTTGGTTTAAGATAAATTCGTGTCGTCGAATGAATGGCCGGAACAATTTTAACGGCAAGTTTTCCATTGTGTTCAAACATTTTTAAATACTCACTTGAATTCGA
This sequence comes from bacterium, assembly GCA_029939815.1. Classification (GTDB taxonomy): domain Bacteria; phylum Auribacterota; class UBA3054; order UBA3054; family B51-G9; genus B51-G9. The sequence continues at coordinate 3,806 of JAOZSF010000138.1, read as the reverse complement.
TGCCAATCTACCATAAACAGGCGCCTCGCACAAAACGGAATTTGAGGCCGCGTCATTAAGAAAAAGACCTTCTTCTTCTGTTGTCCATTTCGCAACAGCATTTGTCAAAATATCAACATTGATTTTAGGAAGCGGAAAGCCTTCGAAAGGAAGATTTCTGATCCGCTTCATTTTTGTATTCCATTTTTGTAATGTTTCATGATAAACTCCATCAAACGGCATACCTGACTGACTCCAATGATAATAAATTAAAGGACCTGTGTCTATTTCGAGATTTTCTGTATAAGTTGTATGTAATTTTTCAAGAAAACTCATTAATTTGCCCTGATACCACTTCCGATATTCCGGTTGAAATTGAGCAATAATGTTCAAACGTTTTTGTCTGATAGAATCGCCCTTAAGCTTTATTTTCGTCTCTTCTTCGAAAAGCTTGATCGCGTTTTCCGAGTATGAAGTAGAAAGAAAATTCGCTCTTCTACGCACAATCAATTGTTTCAAAATATCTTTATAATCTTCTTTAATGTTTAATACCCCATCCTTAATAAGTTTCTCGGCATCACTAATCGTTTCCGGATACGTTATATCAGCAGAATCGCTTAAACTCTTACCGGTCGATGATCGAATATACGGTACGTTAGGCTCACCATCCGACTTAATTACATGCGCATTCTCAGGAAGGTCATCCGACCCGCCGTATTCAAACCTCGGAAAAACATTTAATTTAAGTTGGCGCGCCCAATTCAAATATTCATCCCAAAAGTCATAACGTTTATTTGAATCTTCCATTTTATCGGTCTCATATTCCACACCGTTGATTAAACTTCTAACCGATTGTCTATATTGTGTGGATTTAAAAAGAATTGAGTTGTTGGCAGCACCGTGAGCATTCCACGAAAGCACGGCCGGAGCGACGGAATTAAGCCCGTAAAAGATGGAATTTATCAATGGTGAGTAACGAACATTATCTTTTGAAAAAGCGTCTTCTGATTCAACCCATGAATAACGCTGATATTCTTTTGGAAATGTTCTGTGTATTTTAGGAATTCCAATTGTCTGAAATTCACTTAACGAAATCTCAATTAAAAGCGGTTTTCTGCTAAATGGAGCGTTCAATTTTCCGGGATCAGCAACACCAACATAAAATCCGTTTTTAACTTCTTCAAGTCCTGCCCAAACTATAAATTTGGCAACTGCCGCCCTTCTTTTAAGGGGGAATTTAATCTGCTCCGTGAAATATCTCGGTTCTGGTTGACCCATGGTGTGCGCTGTGTGAATTCCGGGTGTGTATATTCCGCTGCCAATCAAAAAAGAAAATGTTCTTGGTAAATCTTCCGGATATTTTATCTCGAGAAGATAAGGCATATTTAATTCCAAATTCACTCCAACTGAATAACCGAAAAAACCTCGGTCATGCGAAACAACACGCCCTCGCCCGCCCCATAGATTAGTTCTGCCTGAACCAACTAACTGACCTGTAACAATTTCTTTTCCTAACGTTGTATCGGTTCGTCCGTCACGCAGTTGATGATTATCAACTTTCAAGCCGCACAAAACAGAGTCATTTGGAATAAGGGAACCAAGATAGGCCGGATCTCTTGTTTGCTCGACTTTAGGAAAAACAGTAATTCTTTTCATTCCGCGCCATTCTACGTCATTACCTTTTCCTACTTTCATCATTAAAAGATAGTTCCCGCTGAATTTCGGTCGCAAAACAACATTTTGTACATCTTCCATACGGGAAACCAGATTTCCTGTTCTGCTGTTAAACAATTTGTAGTCCAGATCAACATTTTCAAAATTACCGGTCGAATTTATCGGTGAATCATCAACAAGTCTAACGCGGTATGTTTTCCCGACCTGCATTATATTTTTATCATCTTTAACATCCAAAACAAGACTTTTCGCGTTTTTTATCGGACCTCGATATAATATCTTACCGGTTGCCGCGTCAACAATCGTCTCTTCGGGTCCTCCCTGCATATGAGAATACATTGTGTCATTGTAATAACCATACCCGCAGGCAATGTAATATTTACGGGGCAAACCCGGCAGTTTTAAAGTCCGTCTGATTGCATCACCATTACTCCAGAACGTGGCGTTAGAAAATGCGATCATGGCAAACTCAACATAATTAGTGTACAAAAGCCTAACATAAGGGGCGGTTATCAGGTCATCACGCTCTTTAGTTGTAAAAAGTGTGCATTTGGCGTATGTATCACCTTCACTCACACTAATTCTAACATCATATTTCAGTTCATCATAATTATTACCCGGTGACGGGATTCTTAAATACAACCACTCCCCCGGTTTTTTTATGACCCGAACTTTCTTCTTCGGAGATTGAAGATGCAATTTGCCGAATGATGAAGCAAACGCCGTTTCACAAAGAATTAACGCGGTACACACAATTAAAAAGGAAGCCAAAATTTTATTTGTCAATTGTTTACTTATTTTCATAATTAAATATAGTTTTTGTTACGCCACTGTATAAATGACTGTTCGATTTAAATTTAATAACTTATTTCATGGAAACCGACCTTTGGTATCGGCTAATATATCAATAACATATTCTTTTTCATTGTCAATAATAATTTTAAAAGACAGACACCCGTTGGGAATATCAATATCACGCAATTTTAAAATAATTACAGGCTCCCTCTTATTTATTAATTTCAACATCACTTTTTTACCGCCGGCAGTAACAGCTTTGGAAATATAAGCCTTACCATGAGAAATAAAATTATTAAAATGCTGAACAATATTTGTGTTAATAATAATATCAGCACTAACCGGCGGTATGGGAAAAGAATCTACATTCGCTTTTAATTTCAGCATTTTACCCGATATTTTCATCTTGACCTTCACACTTTTTAGAGGTGCTGATGTTTCATTGACTCCCGATATCCAGAAATCCACAGCATTCCTGAAATATGGCATAAATGCACCGGTTAGCAAACGAGACCCCTTTACATTAGGATGAGAATCCCGCGTGCGGTAAATCGGAGAAAGAGCATTCGCTCCACGCGGCTTAGTCGGGGCAGTTGCAAGCATATCGAACAAATCAAATACAACTACATTGCGCAATCCGGTAGAATCAATATAAGAATCAACAAAATCTTTTTTAAGCCAGTTGTTAAATATTCGCGCACGCGCGCCGTCATCGGGGCGATAACCATCACCGGGACGCATCGGCGGCGCCGTAACCACTATAAAAAGAACATTGCCGTGCTGCGCGAAAATATTAGTTAAACTGCAGTATGCCGCTTTGTAATTCCATATTGTGCGGTTATCATTTGTCGGATTACCTGGAGCAACTCCGTCTTCGGCTATCCCGCTATTCGGAAAGCATGATTTAAACATCACTATCTGATTATGTTCACCGGACGAACATTCCCATTCAAGCACACCATCCAAGAAGTTATGAAACCAGAAATACCAATCTTTGACATCTGTAAAATCGCCGTTTGGCTGCATTCCCGGAACGGGAATTCCCGGAACACTATCACCATAAGTTATATCGTGGACATTAAACCCGGAACCTGTTAATTGTGTCCTAAGTTCTCCCTGTTCAAGCCAGTTCTCGCCTACAGAATGATGAATAAACACAAAATTAGTTGTACTCAGACATATTCCCGAAGCAAAAAATAAAAATAAAATAATCAAAGTATAATTTTTCATTTTCTTCAAAAGTAATATTACTTTATATTTTACCATAGAAGCACTATCTCGTCAATACCTCTGGAAAATCGGTAATCGGTAATCGGTAAAATCCCCTCTATCAAGAGGGGTGGCAGCGGTAGCTGACG
>JAOZSF010000137.1 GCA_029939815.1 bacterium | reverse complement strand
TCCATCAATCCATCAATCCATCAATCCATCAATCCATCAATCCATCAATCCATTCCTAAAATAATGGTGCGTTGCTTATCAGCAAATGAAGCAGACCGATGACAATGCATGAAAGTCCAAGAGGGATTTGATACATTTCCAGCATTTTTATTTTATCATCGTATTTTCTTAAAAGTTCCTGCGCTTTTTCTGCCGCTTCGCCGGCTTTGTCAGACAAATTCGGTTTTTTAAGTAACAATTCCTTACCGAGGAAAAGTCCAACCGCAATTGCGGCAATTTGAGGAAGAATATTTGAAAAGATAACAAATCTGAGCATAAATAATTGTAATACCGCGCCAAGCAAGCTCAAAGCGCCAATCGCAAGAACAATGACACCAATAATGTTGGATAACGGAGTTAGTTTTTCATAAACTTTGTTTAACTGCGGTAACTTTTGCTTTAGTAACGGTGCCGCAGCAAGCATTCCGGCAATAATATTTCCGAAAGCGAGACCAAGCCAGAAGAGAGTACCGATTAATCCTGTACTACCTGCTGAACCGCCATTCGGCAGATTTTTTCTTCTCATTTTCCAACTGTCTCCAACGGTAACACCTGTAAAAGGCGGAGCTTTTTTAATACCTTGTTCTTCTTGTGTTAGCAGACTTAAACTAAAAACTTGAACAACGGATTTATCTTTTGCTTTATCGCTGTAGATCGCGAGATAAACCGGAAGATACCACTGGATAGTTTGTCCGAGTAAATTCTTTTTGTGGCTGCCCCAATCGCCTCTTATAGCTACCGCAACGCAGTGAGAGGGATTTTTTTCGTTTGAACCCCAGTCTTTGCTGTCTTGGAAATATTTCAGGGCTGCTGCGGATAATTTATCCGGATTGCCCGGTCCGGCGAAGTTTTTATAATTTCCAGGCCATTTTGCGTCATCTATTTTTTTATCGAACGCGGCAAATTTTTCTTTTCGTTTTTTGTCAATACTATCAAGCATTTCTTTAGCTTTCTTATTTTCAGGATCGAACTTCAACGCAAATTCAAGAGTCGATTTTAATTGATCGTAATTCTTTTGATTCGCTTGGCCTTCGTACATGTCTATAGCACGCTGCAGATTTTCGGCTTCCCGAACAAGGTCAGCGGATTTACTGAGTTTTGCCTGTTTAACATTGTTAATCAGTTTTTTCAACTTTTCATAAGTTTCTCCGGCTTTAGTTGTAGGATGTTTCCCGCTTTTCCAATCTATTTTAACTATTGAGCTGATAGATTCGTTGATTTTAGCGGCGTTATCACCGTATTTCTTTGAAAAATCGCTCAACTGTTTTTGGATTTTCGATTCATTACTGTTAAATTTATCCAAAACAGCAAAAATTTTGGTGTAATCAGTTCCTATGATATTCGGTGCGTAATCAGGAACGGTTCCGTCAAGTTCCTTTTTCGTGTCATCATAAGATTTTTGAAGTGCATTCCAGTCGTTAAGCGCTTCTTCTTCGGTAGGTGCGGCGGTGATGTTTAAAGTGAGAAACAAAACAGCAGCGATGAGTGTAGATGTAATGCGATGTTTTTTCATGGCTTTCTCCGTATGACAATGGTTACTTTTTAAACTTTATAATATTATATCATAATGGTTCAAAAAGTCAAATTGATTCATAGAATTAAAATCGTTTTTCATTTTAAGAGTGATTTTGATATAATCTTATATGTTATTTGCATAATTAAAAAGATATTAATAAGGAGAAACAAAATGAAACGCTTTATTTCTGTAATGGCTTTGTTGCTTGTATGTTCTCTCGCTTACGCAGTAGATGAATCTTCTCTGCCGGGCGGGACTATTATAAATCTTGATGAAATGACTTCTGATACCGTTGAAACTCAGGTTGATACGGCAACGGCTGAACAATCATCGCCAAAAGTGGTTGAACCTGTTCAAACTGAAAAAGTGGATAAGGTTGCAACGGTGCTGAAAAATGACAATAAAAATGCTGTTTATACTGTTCAACTTGGGGCTTTTAAGGCACGTGAACGTGCCTTTTCACTTTATTGGCAGATGTCTAAAAAGGTTTCACCGCTGCAAGTTACCGCGCCGCTACCTAAAGATCAACTTTACCGCGTTCGTTACGGTTCATATCCGAACCGCTCTGAAGCCCAATCGGCGGCTGAAAAGTTAAGGAAGAAAGGAATAGAATGTTTTGTTACAACACTTAAAACTATGGAAATAATTCCGTTTAAAAAAGGAGAATAAATAATGGCCGACGTTAGACCGTTAAAAGCAGTGCGTTACAATGGAAAATCAGATTTATCAGATTTAGTTACACAACCTTACGATAAAATTTCACCGCAATTAAAAGAAGAGTATAAATCAAGGGATCCAAATAATCTTGTTAATGTACTTTTACCGGAAGAAAAAGAGGGAAAAACCAAATACAAAATTTCAGGCGAAGTTTTTCATAAATGGCTTGATGAGGGAATATTAAAACGTGATGAGGAAAGCGGTTTCTACCCTTATCGCCAAACTTTTGAAATCTTTGGCGAAAAGCATCAACGCTCAGGTTTTATCGGCTTGGTTAAAGTTGAAGACTATTCAAAAAAAATCGTTTTCCCTCATGAGAAAACTTTGACAGGTCCTAAAGAAGACCGAATGGCTCTGCTTAAAGAGGGGCGTGTTCATTACGGATTGATTTTCCTGCTTTATAAAGATGACGGTAAAGCGCAAAGAATTATTGATGCCGCAATGCAAAAAGGGACAATCGTAGATTTTAAAGATGATTTTGATGTTGAAAATCAGGTGTGGCGGCTTAATGATAAAGAAAAAATCAGGGAACTTAACGCCGCGATGGCTGATAAACAATTGTTTATCGCGGATGGGCATCACCGGTATGAAACTTCTCTTAATTACGCAAAGGAAAATCCTAATGATCTTTCCGCTCAATACACAATGGCAATGTTTGTAAACATTAATTCTCCACTTGTTGTTTTACCTACTCATCGCGTAGTTCGAGGAATAGAAAATTATTCTCCTGCCGACCTTTCAGAGAAACTTAAAAAATATTTTGATGTTTCGGTTGTTGATGGAATTGATGAAACAATAGCATCCACAAAAAGTTCCGATGCAATTACTATCGGAGTTTTTGACGGAGAAAAATATCTCGCCGCTAAACTTAAAGATGAAAATGCAATGAAAGAATTGTGCGGAGATTATTCCGACGCGTGGCGCTCACTCGATGTTGCTGTTCTTCATACTTTGATTATCGAAAAGTGTCTTGGAATTACTCAGGATAAAGTTGCCAAAGAATCCGCAGTTTCTTATCATCGTAATCCTAAAGGCGCGGCAAAACTCGTTGAATCAGGAAAAGCGAATTGTGCTTTCTTTTTGAAGCCTACGTCACCTGCACAGGTTTGTGAAGTAGCACTTAACGGGGAAGTAATGCCGCAAAAGTCAACGGATTTTTATCCTAAACTTCTTTCCGGGATAACAATGTATTCTTTGGATTAGTTTTTGTTGTCGCTAAAAATAAAATAAATAAACATTAAGGAATTCGTGAAAGCTAATAAAGATCCTATTGTTGTAATTGGTATGGGTTGCGTTTATCCGGGTGCGCACTCTCCTGAAGAATTGTGGCAAAATGTTCTCGCCGGCAGACGTTATTTCCGTAATGCTCCGGATGAACGTCTTCCGAAAAAAGATTATTTTGATTCTAATAAATATGCCCCCGGAAAAACTTACTGCGATAAAATGGCGGTAATTACCGATTGGGAATTTGACCCGCTTGAATTCCGTATCCCGCCCATCTCTGTTTATACATCCGATATTGCTCATTGGCTTGCTCTTTATACCGCACGGGAAGCGATTAAAAATTCCGGACTGAACCTTGATGAAATTGACCGCACAAAAATCGGAGTTATAATTGGAAACACACTGACAGGGGAGTTCTCACGAAGTCATAACCTGATGTTTCGCTGGCCCTATGTTGAACGCTCAATTCGCCGCGCTCTTTCCGGCAGCAGCGAGCCTTATGTTGATTCTGTTGTTGAAATGGTCGGGAAAGTTTATAAAGCCCCTCTACCGGAAATTACCGAAGACTCTTTGCCGGGAAATATGTCGAATACTATCGCGGGAAGAATCTGTAATACTTTCGACCTTGGCGGCGGGTGTTATACTGTTGACGGCGCATGCTCTTCTTCGCTTCTTTCTATCGCTCACGCGTGCAGCGCGCTTCTTGACGGTGAAATGGATATTGCTGTTGCAGGTGGCGTTGATATTAGTTTAGACCCGTTTGAAGTTATCGGTTTCGCGAAAACTACCGCGCTTTCTGCTGATGATATTCGCCCTTATGATGAACATGCCGAAGGTCTTTTGCCCGGGGAAGGCTGCGGAATTGTTCTGCTTACCCGTGAAAGTTTTGCCAAAAAAATAGGTGCTGAAATTCACGCGGTTATTCCCGGATGGGGATACTCTTCCGATGGCAGCGCCGGAATTACCGCGCCGGAAGCTGAAGGACAAATGCGCGCTCTAAAAAAAGCTTATGACCGCGCCGGATATTCCATCTCCGATGTTCAATTGATCGAAGGTCACGGTACTGGAACTACTCTCGGTGATAAGGTTGAAGTCAGCGCTATTATGCAATTGCTTGAACAGGATAACAAAGATTCGGTTTGCAGAATCGGCAGCATAAAAAGTAATATCGGTCATTGTAAAGCCGCAGCAGGAGTCGCTGCTTTTATCAAAGCGGTGATGGCCTTAAAAAATAAAATTATTCCGCCGACAACTAATTGTGAAAAACCTAATGCTTCTTTTGGAGCGCCATTGAGCAAACTTGTTCCGGCATTTACAGGCACAGCATGGGGAAAAGGCGGATCGCCGAGAAGAGCTTCGGTCAGTGCTATGGGATTTGGCGGCGCCAATTCTCATATTACAATTGAAGAAGTTAACCCCAACGCAAAACCGAAAAAAGAAGAACTGGAACTTTTGCGTTCAGCAAGAAAAACCGAACTTATACTTCTCTCCGCAAAATCTGAAAAACAACTCATTGAAAAAATTGAACTGATTTTGCCAATGATCGATAAAATATGTCGCGCTGAACTTACGGATTTATCATCCGAACTCGCTAAAAAGAAACCGGATGGGAAAATACGACTTGCTGTCGTAACTAATTCACCCTGGGATTTACACGAAAAACTTTTACAAATACTTTCGGAATTAAAAGAAAACGGAGACATTGACAAATGCGATGATAGCGGGAACGGAATTTTTGCTGCTAAAGCGAAAAAAAATCCGAAATTCTTCGCTTTATTCCCGGGACAGGGGAGTCAGAGAATTAATATGTGCCGTGAATTGATTTCCGCGTTTCCTTTTCTTGAAAATATTTATGATGAAGCCGGAAAAAATATCCGCGAAATTATTTTCCACGATACTTTTATGGCTGATGACGAAACAATAAAATCTTGGGAAAATAATCTTAAACAAACAGGTAATTCGCAGCCGGCTATCGTTTTATCTTCTCTCGCAATTCAAAAAACACTTTCGTTCTTCGGATTGAAACCCGATACTTCTATCGGACACAGTCTCGGCGAAATTGCCGCTCTTGCTTCCGCGGGAGCTTATGATGAAAAAACAGCGGTGAAAATCGCCATAGCGCGTGGAAAAGCAATGGCTTCTTCAAAAAATGACGCGCCGGGCGGGATGATCGCTGTCGCCGCTAATGCCGAAAAAGTTGAAAAACTTCTCTCGGATTATTCCGGCAAATTAAATATCGCGAATTATAATTCACCGGTGCAAACTGTTGTTACCGGCGCTTTGGATTCAATCGATGAATTTGCAAA
>JAOZSF010000136.1 GCA_029939815.1 bacterium | reverse complement strand
TATTTGTTCATCATTACATCAAGAATTGTAAGAAAATCAGTCGATTCACCCATCGGTCCGTTTGCGATTCTTGCCGGTGGTTCAAGGTCTTCATAGTCGCTTTCTTCCGCGCCGTTAATTTCCGGATTGTCATCTTTGTCAGTATAATCAATGAGGCAATCAACCAGCTTATCGATCAAAGTAAGATCATCGGTAGTGGTTTCAAACAACCGCCTTAAAACATCACGTTTTTTCCCTTTGGCAAGTTCTGAAATATTTATTAAACTTGATTCATCCATCGGTCCCAGCCCAACCTGCCCGAAATTGTCTTTAAATTTTACTGTATAAAATCCATCGCCCACAGGAACATTATTGTAAACTTCTTCATAGCGGTCAAGCAGCTCCGCGTCTTCCGGGAAATCGTATTTTGGATAAGCAAAAGAACTGGTTTTAAGTCCTTTTTTAATTTCACCGAGTGCGCGGTAAACGCCTGCTTTAGCACAATATTGAGCTTGCAGGTCATCCATATAATTTCTTGTGAGACTTAGTTCAAGCTTTATTGCAAAAGCGTAGGAAATCGCAAGTGACATAAGAAAAAAAAGAACGAACATAGACATTATTAAAGCAATGCCGCGCGGCTTTGACTTGTACTTTTTTTTGTTCGGTTTCATATCACTCTTCTTATTTAAGTAAATTAAAAATTCATCATGTTAACTTCAAGCATAGGCATTAACATAGCGAGAATTATTATCGTAACTATTGATGCAAGCAAAACTATTATCAATGGCTCGAGAATCGTCATACCGGCCTTAATTGCCGCACGGGACTGCTTGTCATAATTGTCGGCTATTCGTTTTAACATCGCTCCAAGCGTACCTGATTCTTCCCCTACAGAAATCATGTGAATTACAACAGGAGGAAACACTCCGCTCGCCCGCAATGGTTTTGCAATTCTTTCACCCTCTTTAACATTTTTAGAAACGTCATCGAGCGCGCTTTCCAAAACAATATTTCCTGCTGTGTCTTTTGCTATATTAAGAGCTTGAAGAATAGGTATTCCACCGTCAACAAGAGTTCCGAATGTTCTTGAAAAACGAGCAATGGCGATTTTTTTTGTAAGTGTCCCGAGAATAGGCAGCTTGAATCTCATTTTATCAAGAAAGATTCTTGCCTGCTCAGTTTGCTTCCAATAGCGAACCCCGCCAACGATACCGACAATAACAACTATATAAATCCACCAGAAATTTTTGAGCGAATCAGCAACGGTAATTAATCCCTGTGTAAGCCCCGGGAGTTCGGTATGCATGCCTTCGTAAATTGCTTTAAATTTAGGTACGGCAAAAACCATTAGCAAAGTAATTGCCAATCCCATTACAATCGTTAAAACTAAAGGATATATCATTGCGGATTTTACAGTTGAACGCATATCCTGCTCATCTTCAGAGAAATCCGCAAGTCTGTTTAATGATTGTTCAAGCACCCCGCCTGTTTCGCCTGCGCGAACCATATTTACGGCCAGTCGCGAAAAACAGCGCGGGTGCGACGCAAGTCCGTCTGCAAGCATTGAACCACCCTGAACCTGTTCTTTTATATCTTCAAGCACTTTAAGAAAAACTTCGTCATCTTCCTGCTCTGATAAAGCGGTCAACGCGCGAACGAGCGGAAGTTTTGCTTCAACAAGAGTGGCAAGCTGTCGCAGAAAATCAACAATTTTATCTGTTTTTACATTTTTGGATCCGAAACTGAATTTGAATAACTTACCGCTGCCGCTTTCTTTGCTTGCGTTCCTTGCGCCGGATTGTTCCAGAAGAGTTATATACAGACCATCATTCTGAAGTTTCCGCTTTGCCTCATCGTCATTATTGCAAACGATTGAGCCGCTAACCGGCTGACCTTTTTTATTTAAACCTTCGTACGAATAATTAGGCATTATTTCTCCAAAAGAGTACAGTTATAATTTCCATTTGATAAATAACAATATTAAAGCAAGAGCAAATTTTATGCCCATAAAACATTATATAATATAAATTCTACCACATCATCGTTAAAATGTCAAAATGGTACTGCTTATTGTCTTTATTCTAATCCGGTATAATGTGAAAATAATGCACTGCATTATAGATAAAACTTTTAAAAGTTTACATTATTCTTCACTGCATTTTTGTTAAAAACAGGCTCAATAGATTTTTTAGGGGGGATTTGTTTTCTTGATACCACATACACACCATTTAGTATGATTGAGAAAAAATTTGAATCATTACCGACACAAGGTCGGCGGAAAATCCAGTCTGCTTTATCTGTTTATTCCGAAAAAAGATTTAACGGTTTCATAATTTTTATTAACGACATTTTCCGGAATGATTTTATTTTCGAACATATCGAGACTTTTGAAATCACCTAATTCATGGACAGCGTGCGCATCGGAATTAATCATTAACGGTGCGTTAAATTCAGCAGCAAGATCAAGGAATTCGAAGAGTCTTTTTTCGAGTCCGGTGATTTTACTTAAATTAAGTTCAACTGCCGTTCCGGTCGCTCGTGCATTTTTCACGATTTTTTTTATTTCGCCGGAATTAAAGTCAAACCAATTGTTTACCGGATGGGTGACGCCTTTAATAAGCGGATTTTCCATTGCGGTAAGCAAACTTTTCAAAACAATTTCTTTACTGTTTGTATATGCCCATCCGTCAGGATAGGGGTGAAGTCCGATTAAAACAATTTCAAGAGAACTCAAAGTGTTTTCCGGAAGAAAAACTTCGCCTTTGGGTCCATTGATGTCTTCTTCAACACCGCTTAAAACGACACAGTTTCCCGGAATTGTTTTAAATCGTTCCTGATTTGAAAAATGAAAAATGTGAGGACCATTCGGCAGACCGGGACCATGATCAGTAATTGCGATAGCTTCCAGAGAAAGTTGATGTGCTTTTTCGACGAGTTCATTAACGGTGCAGTAAGCATGTCCGCTTGCAACGGTATGAGTATGTAAATCGACTAATAATTTCATATTGTTTAAGCACCGTTTTCAAAAACTTTTGAAACAATTAATTTATGATCTGTTTTCACTCGTTTGCTCCGGGTTCAAAACTTGCGATAACCGGAATTCTTTCCGCTATGTTTGCTAGATGGTCACCGATACGTTCAAAATTCGCGAGGACATCAAGAACTAATACAGTGTTTCTAACGGTTTCATTTTTAGGATCGAAACTTTTAATTCGTCCCGAAGCAAGTCGTTTCTGCAAAGCATTAATCTTATCTTCTTCGGCAAGACAGAGTTGCGCGGCTTCAAGATTAGCGTTTGTTAATCCTTCGAAGACATGATTACATTGTGAATCAACTGTTTCAAACATTTCATCAAGATCTTTCAATGTTTCTTCCGAGAATTTAATTTTCTTTGAAATACATCTGTCGGCTAATTCAAGAATATTAATTGCGAGATCACCAATACGCTCAACATCATGAACAGCGTGCATCAGAACGGGAATAGTCTGAGCTTCTTTTTCAGTAAGCAGTCGGCTTGATAATTTTGAGAGATAATCGGAAATCTCTTCCTGAAGACTGTCAACAATTTCTTCTCGTCTGCGAACATCGTCTTCCCACTTCAGAGATTTATTTCTAAGGCATTTGTACGAATCTTCAACCATTTTCATTGCGCGTCGGGTCATGTAAGCGAGTTCACGGGCTGCCTGAACAATAGCAATAGAAGGAGTATTTAAAAGGTGTGGTTCAAGATATTGAGAACGTTCTTCCAATTCATGAGGTTTGATAGGTATAATGCGTTCGCAGAGCCAAGCTAACTGCCTTGTAAACGGAACGAAAATAAATACACAGGTGATGTTAAAGACTGAGTGAGCCATCGCAATATTTCTCGCAATATTTACCGGTTCATCGCCAAGAGCATTTCCGGGAGTAATCCAATTAATAAAATACAAAAAGATAGGCGTCTTGTGATATGGAACGTAGAAAAGAAGTACCATTATTGATGTTCCAAGCAAATTAAAAAGCGTGTGGGCAATTGCTGTTCGGCGAGCGTTTCTAGATCCGCCGAGTGCAGCGAGATTAGCAGTAATGGTGGTACCGATATTATCACCGAGCACGAGAGGGACTGCCGTATAGAAATTAATCAATCCGCTTGCCGCGAGCGCCATAACAAGGCCAACTGTAGCTGAACTGCTTTGAACTACGACAGTAAGCATAGTGCCGATGAAAATTGCCTGAAGAACAGAGTGGAGCGGCATAACGCCGTTAACCGGAGAACAGTCAAAGCCATGGAAAAAAGAAATGAAAGTCGGGCTTGTGCGTAGCGGTTTTAAAGTGCCGCTCATCATGTGCATACCGAAGAACAGCAAACCGAAACCGAGAAGAACCTGTCCCCAGAATTTGGTTGTATTTTTTTTACAGACCATTTGCATTACAAGCCCGATAATTACAGCCGGCAATGCCAGATTATCAAGTTTAAAAGCAATGATTTGTGCTGTGACCGTAGTACCGATATTACTTCCAAAAACAATCGTGATCGCCTGCTGAAGAGAAAGAAGTCCTGCATTGACAAATCCAACCACCATGACCGTGCAGGCGCTCGATGACTGTATTGCCGCTGTAATCCCCATTCCGGCGAGAACGCCGACAAAACGGTTGCTCGTAAAGAATTGCAGCACGCTTTTCATTTTTGTGCCGGCGACGTGATGAAGTCCGTCGGACATAGTTTTCATTCCGAAGATAAAAATAGCGAGACCGCCGAGAAGCGTAATAAAGAATAAAGTTCTGTTAACGGACATAACTTTAAGTTTAACACTTCTGAAAAGAGACTTACCGTCAGGCGAAACGATTTCGGCGATGATGTGAATTGAGTGAGTCTTTTTACCAACGGTTAGGAGAGTTGTTGCGGTACCGTCTTTTCCTGTAACGGTTTCCGGAGTAGTAAGAACCGCCTCTTTTTTCCCGCCCTGAACTGTAAAGAAAACTTTAGCGTTTTGCAATGGGTTTCCGTCAGGGGAGAACAATTTAACGCCAACAGGTTTTGGGCATGCCTGATTAGCGAATGCTTCCTGATCATCTCCGATGAGTACGATTCCTGAAATTAAGCGAAAAGTAACCGATTTTTCCTTGCCGTCTTTTTTAGTGAAATAAGCTTTTACATAAATATCACCAACCGTATTGCCTATAATTGGCGAAACAGCTGCCCGCCCGCCGTCATCAGTAATTATGGAATTTCCGTCAGGGAAGAAGATATTAGTATTCGAACCGGAGACTTCGAAATGGATTTCAACATTTTTGACAGGATTTCTTGTTCCTTTACCTCCGAGCAGCCCTTTTTTATTAGGACCAAGGACTTCTATTACAAGGTCTTTGGGTAACTTAGTGCCCGGCTGAACGCACTGCATATTCCCGCTTTTAAGAACAATTTTATCGGGAGTATTATCGGAATTATGAGAGCAGCCGGAAAGAAAAATAACAAGGGCGGCGATGCAGAAGGAAAGGATTTTTTTCATTTTAGTTAATTAAATTTTATGATTTATAAAGTAATATTGTTATCAAGTAATTTATAAATATATTATAAAATGAAGCAGTTAAGAGAACGTTAAGGAATTGTTAATTATATGTTAATTTTCTTTAATTAGTTTCGCATACTTACAATCAACAAAAAATGTCGGTTGTAGCCGACATTTTTTGTTGATTGATTTCCTATTCGTTTACTCGTCTGTTTTAAGAGACGCGAGCTTTTTGTAAAGCGAGAAGTGGTTTTTAACAGCCACTTCCGCGTGCTCCATGAGAACAGCAGCGTGTTCAGGGTTCTTAGCTTTCAAAGTGCGGAACCTGTTTTCGCTGTAAGCATATTCTTCATAAGGAAG
>JAOZSF010000135.1:1381-5854 GCA_029939815.1 bacterium | reverse complement strand
CTACGGGGTCAAGTTGTTTAAGTCCGCCATATCGGCTTCCCATTCCGGCAGCAAGGATCAAAAGAGTAGGTTTCATGAGTCATTCTCCTATTAATATTTAAAGATTTAATAATTTTACAATTTAACGATTTAACGGTTATTATTTTACTCATTATCAAACTAAAAGTCAAATTGCTTCTAATTGAATTTAAAGCTAATAAATTGTATAATCTTGTATGTTCTTAAAAAAGCAAATAAAATTATTTTTGCCACTTATTGCGATATTATTTATCACATATTTATCCTTTTCACCAAGTATTAAATCCAGTTTTATAAACTGGGATGATAACGAATATGTAACTGAGAATCCGGATATAAGGTCTCTGTCTTTTAATAATATTAAAAAAATAAGTTCTTCTTTTTATGTTGGCTGTTATCTTCCTGTAACTATGCTGTCTTATTCAATTGAATACCATTATTACAAACTAGATCCACATATTTATCATTTTGTAAATCTAATATTACATCTTACCAACTGTTTGCTGGTTTACTGGCTTTTCATTCTTTTATGTCGCAATAAGTTTATCGCTTTCGCAGTTACACTTTTATTTGGGATTCATCCGCTTCACGTTGAATCTGTAGCTTGGATATCTGAAAGAAAGGATTTACTATATTCGTTATTTTATATATTATCGCTTATTTTTTATATATATTACCGGGAAAGTGAAAAGAGAGATAGAAAAATATTAAAGTATTATTTTTTATCAATAGTATCATTTCTATTATCATTATTTTCTAAGCCGATGGCAGTTTCACTTCCGATAATTTTGTTACTCATTGATTATCTTTTTCACACACCTCTTAAGGTGAAAATATTCACAGAAAAAATTCCGTTCTTTTTACTTTCTCTCATCTTTGGAATAATTGCCATTTTAGGTCAGCAAGCTGCGGGTGCCACTTCCTCTAAGAGTACATTTGCATTAGCAGATAATTTTCTTATCGCGTGCCACGGGATCATATTATATATCTATAAACTAATAATTCCGACAAATCTTTCTGCTATATATCCTTATCCTCAATCG
This sequence comes from bacterium, assembly GCA_029939815.1. GTDB lineage: Bacteria > Auribacterota > UBA3054 > UBA3054 > B51-G9 > B51-G9. The sequence goes on along the minus strand of JAOZSF010000135.1, from coordinate 4,793 downwards.
ATAATGAGTTCGTGTATTTTTTCACCGTTCATATTATTAATAATTATTGTTGGAGTAATTTTTTCTCTAAAATACACAAGAAAAATCTTGTTCGGATTCTTGTTTTTTCTAATTACCATTTTGCCGGTCCTGAAAATCGTTCCTATTGGTTATGCAATGATAGCCGATCGTTACACATACATTCCATATCTCGGGATATTTTATATTATATCAGTTTTTGGTTTTTGGCTTTACAAAAGAAATAAAATACTAAGACATTTATTAATAATTTCTTTTATTGCCATTTCAATATTGTTTGGTTATATGACTTGGCTGCGCTGTTATGTCTGGAAAGATGCAATTTCTTTGTGGAGTGATATAATAAAAAAATGTGAAAATGTTCCTCCGGTAGCTTACAATAATCGTGGGGAAATTTATCGAACCATGCGGCAACCCGGAAAAGCGATTGATGATTTCACCAAAGCGATAGCTATTGATACTAATTATTCATCTGCTTATCTTAATCGTGGAACAGTATATCATGAACTTGGAGATACAGCCAAAGCGATAAAGGATTATCACAAAGCTTTAAAAGCGGCACCGAATCTTCAGCAGGCCTATAATAATCTTGGGAATCTTTATTTAAACCGTGGGGATTTAAATTCAGCAATCTCAAATTATAATTGTGCATTAACAATTATGCCAACTTTTCATGAGTCATATAACGGTCGCGGATTGGCGTACGCAAGGTTAGGTTTCCCAGAGAAAGCAATTTCAAATTATTCTTCTGCTATTACGCTTAACCCATATCATGATAAAGCATACGGCAATCGCGGTCTTATATATCAATCGCTAGGGAATCACGAAAAAGCAATTTTGGATTTTACAATGGCAATAGATGTCAATCCATATTTTGCGGAAGCTTACCATCATCTCGCAATATCGCTTTTCCGGTTGGGAAAATATGAGGACGCTAAAAATAATATGAATAAAGCAAAAAAATCAGGACTACCGCTTGACCCGGTGGCTTATGGAAATTTTATAAATAAATGTAATGAAAATAAAAGATGATTAAAAACAAAAAAATAGTTCTTGTGATGCCTTCATATAATGCGGAAAAAACCCTTGCCGCTACATATAACGAAGTGGATAAATCAATCGTTGACGAAATAATCCTTGTTGATGATGCAAGCAGTGACGGAACAGTTGAACTCGCATCGTCATTAAATATTCGAACGATTGTACATGAAAAGAATAAAGGATATGGAGGCAATCAAAAGACATGCTATCGTGCCGCATTAGACACTGGGGCTGACATTGTAATAATGTTACATCCCGATTACCAATATGACCCGCGTCTTTTACCTGCAATGGCTCATCTTGTAGCAACAGACTTATATGATATTGTTCTTGGTTCACGTATTCTTGGTCGCGGAGCGATAGAAGGAGGGATGCCTCGATACAAATATTTTGCTAACAGAATATTAACTTTAATTGAAAATATATTGATCGGTCAAAAATTATCAGAATATCATACAGGTTATCGTGCTTATACACGACAAGTTCTTGAATCAATCCCTTTTGAAAGCAATTCCAACGATTTTATTTTCGATAATGAAATCCTTGTCCAGGCGCATAGTCTGGGATTTCGGATTGGTGAAATAAGTTGTCCAACGCGTTATTTTGCAGAAGCATCTTCCATAGGGTTTTATAAAAGCTGCATTTATGGTTTGGGGGTATTGCGTGTTGCGCTAAAATACAGATTAGGGAAGTTGCTCGGATGAATAAACCATAATATCAAGATTTCTTAACTTCGCGCTTATGGGTGTCAGGCACCTATTAGGGTTAAGCTGGAAGCAATATTTACTTTTCAGTAAAAGTGATTACATCTTCGATTTTTTCTTTGTCACATAAAATCATGACTAATCTGTCGATTCCGATTGCCATGCCTGCGGTTGGCGGCATGTGATCTAATGAATCAACGAATTCAGCCGGCCAGGGATAAACATCTTTTCCCATGTTTCTTCTTTCAATCTGTTCATTAAGCAGGCGTTTGATTTGTATTTTTTTGTCGATTTGTTCTGTGCAGCCATTTCCGAGTTCGATATTTTTAAAATATATTTCGAGACGTTCGGCTCTATATGGGTCATCGTTTTTCGTTTTGCACATAGGAGAAAATATTGCGGGAAAGTCAGTAATAATAATTGGATGATTTTCATTCAACCCGGGTTCGATTTTATCCACCATAGTTTTATCAAAATCAAAAGCGTCCGGAATATCTTCGAGTTTTTTTCCTGTAAAATCTTTCCACAAATCATCTAAAGATAGGATTTTCCAATTGGAAAAAATTCTGTCTGTTTTGGTTTTGTCACAGACATAATTTAGCAATTTTTTTGCATCATCGATAAGATTGAAATAGTCCGCGTCCTTTCGATACCATTCAAGCATAGTAAATTCAACATTATGATTTTTCCCTTTTTCTCCTGAACGAAAGCACTTTGTAATTTGGAAGATTTTATCCATACCTCCTGCAACAAGACGCTTCATATAAGGTTCCGGAGAAGTCGCAAGATAATAATCGCTGCATTTAACAGCATCAATGTTTTGTTCCGGTAAAGGCGCGGTTGTTCTTAACGGGGTTTCAACTTCGACAAAATTTTCCGATTCAAAGAAAGAGCGAATTGCGGAAATAATTTTTGCGCGTGATTTTAAAGTGTTTATTTTTTGTTTTAACAGCTTCTTTATTTCTTCTTTAGAATTTAAAAATCGGTTAATTTGTGTTCATTGGTGTTTATTCGTGGTCAAAACTGGCAATTCGTGTCTGATAATTCAATCTTTTGCTCTTTCAACATAAGCGCCTGTTCTCGTATCAACTTTGATATATTCACCTTCTTCAATAAATATAGGAACCTGAACAGTATAGCCGGTTTCGAGAGTTGCCGGCTTAGTCACATTAGTAGCAGTATCCCCGCGAACGCCCGGATCAGATTTAGTGATTTTAAGTTTAACAACCATAGGCAGAGTAATTTCAATAATTCTTTCTCCGAAGAACAAAACGTCTACAGTAGTATTTTCCAGCAGAAAATCTTTTTTATCACCGATAACGCTTGCGTCAGCAAGATGGTTTTCATAACTTTCCGGGTCCATGAAGCAATAACTGTCTCCATCGCAGTAAAGGTAGTCCATTTTTTTCGACATAAGGTCTGCCGGATGGAACTTATCATTTGAACGGTAAGATCTGTCGAAGTTAGCTCCTGAGAGCATATTTCTCATTTTCACTTTATAGATTGCCTGTCCTTTTCCCGGTTTAGAGAAATCGAAGCCTGTTATTACATAAGGTTCATTATCGATTTGGATTTTGAGCCCTTTTTTTAAATTACTTGCGTCGTACATTGTAATTTGTTAATTTGTTAATTTGTTAATTTGTTAATTT
>JAOZSF010000135.1:0-1281 GCA_029939815.1 bacterium | reverse complement strand
TTCAATTTTTCAATTTTTCAATTTTTCAATTTTTCAATTTTTCAATTTTTCAATTTTTCAATTATCCAATTATCCAATTATCCAATTATCCAATTATCCAATTATCCAATTATCCAATTCCCTCTACCAATATTTTTCGCCTTTCATTTCGAGATATTTTTCAAAATCGTTTATATTTTTGAATAATACATCATAAAAGACATCGCTGTCAATTTCACAATCCCTTTGATTGTGTTCTCGACATATCCTGGGTCTCTTGTCATAGATGGTACAGAGATTGTTTTCATCAAGATATCTGCATTTGTTTATCAGATACAAATACCATTTTTCATCATCAATGAAAACCCACGTCTTCTCGTGACAAAGGTACCAACGTACATCTTCATATTCGTCTTTGCAGTCAGGTTCATCAATTTCCAACGAAAAATATTTGCAGCATTTAGCACCGCACATAGTACACATTTCAGTAAGATCTTCAACTGAAAGCTTGCGTTTTTTTTTCTTCTGTGCCATTGTAAATCAGTCTCTGTAACGAAAAGTTATTCTGCCTTTTGTAAGATCATAAGGAGACATCTCAATTTTAACGCGATCACCGGTAACAATTCTAATAAAGAATTTCCTCATTTTACCTGAAATATGCGCGAGGACCTCATGCCCGTTTTCGAGTTCAACCTTATACATGGTGCCCGGCAGGACTTTAGTTACAACGCCGTCCATTTCAATAACATCATCTTTTCCCATAAATTTTCTCTTGATTTATTAAGTGTAACAGCGCAATGAATTGCACTGTTATTAGTTTTATTATTTTATGATATTATATCGTAAAGAGCTTAAAAGTTCAAGGTCATATTCTATTTAACGGTAAAGAATTATTGACAAGTGTTGCGATATTTGATATTATATCTATGTTGTGCTTAGAAAGAATTGCAGCTTAATTCAGCCCAGGAGATAGTTATGTCAAACATTTTGCCGGGAAAAATAAAATCTCTGTTTTTAATATTTAAAAAGGCGGTTGACGCCGAACGTGATGCACAGAAAATGTATTTAGAAGCACTTGAACAAGCTGATGATCCGTTTTTGAAAAAAATTCTGAACGGATTTTATAAAGATGAAGTTCGCCATGAAAAAGAATTAATGGAGCAGTATAAACGCCTTCGCAGCAAATACAGCAAATAAATTCTTAATCAAAAGAATGAAAGAGAAACCTCCCACGAGAACAGGTATTACGAGAATTCTATACGCGTTTCTATATTCATTTCAAGGATATAAAGAAACATTTAT
>JAOZSF010000134.1 GCA_029939815.1 bacterium | reverse complement strand
ATCGTCCTGTTAATAATCGTCCTGTTAATAATCGTTCTGTTATCTTAATTGTTCTGTTAATTTCTTTTTCGCTAATTCCGTTTCCGGCATTCCGGCAAGGCGCGTGTCGGAAATCAATTCATTAAATGTGTTTGTTGCGGCGGTGATATCACCTATTTTCTCAAAACAATTTCCGCTGTTATAATATGCTTTAGCCGTTAAATTCGTGTAAGCGGAATACATAACATAAATCCGCTGATAATACGGTATTGCCTTTCGATAATTTTCAAGTTTTTCGTAAGAAGAGGCAATGCCGTAAAGCGCTTCAGGCCATAACGGACCTCTTGCCGCGCGATTAGCGAGAATTTCTTCAAACTGTTTGATTGCTTTTTCCGGTTTACCGTCTGCGAGTGATAATTCAGCTTTCTCAAGAGCGATTTCGAGAGCGATTTTCATATCATTCGCTTTTTCTTCGGCGGAATTAAGATATTTCCGCGCAAGTTTTGTTTTCCCGGTTTTTAGTGCTGATTGGGCTAATCGAAGTTCAGCTTCCGCAGCGATCGGATTATCGTTATATTTTTCAACGATTAGTTTTAAATAAGGAGTCGCTTTTTTAATATTCCCGCTGTTTATATTTTCGCGTGCGATGAATATCAAACCGTCCGCGCCGAGGATATTAGTTGAATAATTTTGAGTGAACTGCGCTAAGATTTGTTTTGCTTCATCATTTTTCTTTTTCCATTTTAGAAGTTTGTAAAGCACAACATCGAGTCGAGCCGCCAAAGTTAATTTTCCTGCTTTCTGAGCGGAATTTTTCTCTTTTTTTAATCTGATTTCGAGTTCATTGAAACCGTTGCTTCCGGCATACATTTTATTCAAATCGCGTGTAATGTCGGCAAAACCACTCCAATCCTGCTTATTGCCGAATTGGGTTAGCGCGTTCCAATATGCCTCGCGCGCCTTCTGCAGATTTCCCTGTTGTCTGTATGCCCAGCCGAGTTGATAAAGTCCTTCAACAACATTAGGAGAGTTAGGAATATTTTGAACATATTTTTTATAAACTTTTGCCATGTTTTTGTAATCATCCATCATTTTATAGCATTTCCCAATCTGGGAAACGGCATAATGATAGTAAGGTCCGCTTGCCGGCCCGGCTTCTTCGTAAGCTTTTATCGCGCGTGGCAGTTCGCCCATAGCGGCGAGAGCGTCACCGCGTAAAACGCGGGCTTCATTTATAAGTTGATGATTAGTGTAAGAATTAACAAAGCCTACGAGTTGGATAGCGGCTTTTTTATAATTTTCCATCATATAATATGCCGCGCCGATTCTGTATTCGACATCCGGTTTATACGAGCTTTCCGGATATTTTTTAACGAATTTTTTCAGTGATTTGATTGAGTTTGAGTAATCACCGTCAAAGAACATAGTCATACAGAGCCAGTAATCCACATTAGGTTTTACTATACTTTTTCTGTAAGTTTTTTTCCATTTTTTGAATCCTTTTCTTGCGGTGGAGAATTTTTCCTGCAATGCCTGTGAGAGATGCAGATAAAATTCCGCACGGTCTTTATTTTTCATATTCGGATATTTGCTTATAAGGGACTTGAATTCTTTTTCCGCGGCAGGAAAATTTTCTTCATTAATGTATGATTCCGCCTTTAAAAAGGTCAGAACCGGCGCTTTCGGGTGGTTCGGATATCTGTTTATAAATTCATCAATGCTTTTTCTCGCCTCATCGTAAAATCCTATCTTCGCGTAGCAGTAAACTAAACTCGCGCTTGCATCCGGCGCGGCGGAATTAGTTGGGAATTTTTCTTTCATTTCTTTGAAAGCGATAGCCGCTTCCCAAGGTAAATCCATATCGAAAAGGCATCTTCCGAGTCTGAGATACCATCCCGCGTCTTTATTTTCTGATGAATCCGGGATATTAACGATTTGATTTTTCAGAATATTCAACTGTTCGGTTTTAGCGGGAGAATTATTTTTTTGATTTTTTAAGTTTGCGAGCTGGCGGTTAATTTCCCTTAGTTTTTTCTTTTGGATTTTTTGTAAACTATCCTGACTTACCACACAGCGATAAGCATCTAATGCCTTTTCATATTCAAAATCATCATAAAATTTATCACCGAGTGCAAGTGCAATGGAACTGATAAGAGATAAATGCGCGGAAGGAGGATTTTGTTTTGCCGCGAGTTTTATTTTTTCGAGTGTTTCGTCATATTTATCATTCATGTAAAGGCAGCGAATGAGGTATGCGAGGGAAGAGTCGGCGATATCGGGATTAGTTTTTTGAGTTGACAGTTTTTCGAGTAGAGGAATTGCGGAACTGTACTTTTCCTGCATAAGTTTGCAGACTGCGATTTGGAATTCCACGTCTGTTTTGTCTTTAAAGTTCGGGAACTCGGAAAGAAGTTTTTGGAAAGTTTTTACCGCTTTTTCAGGCTCTTTTAATGATTGGTAAGCACTTGCAAGACGAAAGAGAACATCTTTGCGGTATTTTCCTTTCGGCGCGAGTTTTAAATATTTATTGAACTCTTCAACCGCCCTGTCCATCCGGCGGGTATTATAAAAAGAGCAGGCGAGGAAGTAAGTAATTCTCGGGATAGCTTTCTGCATCATTTCTTCTTCAGAGTATCGAGAGATAAATTCCGTGAAACAAACTGCGGATTTTTTGTAATCGCCTGAGGAGAATGATTTAATTCCGGTAAGATAAAGTTGTTTGGCATTTAATCTTTCTTCAGCCTGAACGGCGAAAGAAAACAATAAAAAGGCAAAAATTAGAAGTTTGAAACGCAACATCTCACAAACAGGTATATTTAAGAAAGTTAAATTGCACTATAAAACTATAACAATAGTATCAAAACTTAGTGACAAGGTCAAGTAGAAAAAGAACGAATCGCTTATAAACGGTAATTAATGATTTCGCTTAATTATCTCACAGAAATATTATATTTAACTCTTCATATTGACGGTTTATCCGTTACTTGCTATAATATCCTGTATTCAAAATCATAACAAAGAATGAAAAATTATGACTAATAATTATATCTTACACTCTATTCACGACTCTTTCGCTCTTGACACCTCGAAAATGATTGATATTTTTGCCGCTGCGGATTTCAAGGTTTCTTGTGACCGGATTAGCAGTTGGCTTGCCGGAGAAGACAATCCTGAATATACAGAATGTTCCGATGCCCAACTTGCTATTTTCCTAAATGGATTAATTAATTATAAACGCGGGAAAAAAGACGGTCCGCAACCGGAACCGGAAAATGTTTTAACCAATAATGTCATTTTCAGAAAGCTGAAAATTGCGTTGGACTTGAAGGCTGACGATGTATTAGATATTTTAAAACTTGTGAATGTAGATTTAAATAAATACGAATTAAACGCTTATTTCAGAAAGCCGAGTCATAAAAATTATCGCCATTGCAGAGATAAACTTTTGCGAAATTTTCTAGCCGGCATACAACTTAAAATTAAAAATCATAAACAAGAAAACGGAGAAAATAATGAGTGATCTTAATATTCAATTATGCCCCGAAACAGGAATTTGTTCAATTATAAAAAAAGACGGCAAAAAAATCGATTTAATGCCTTTTGAGGTTGAACAGGTAAAAAATGCGGATGGAGACCCGCAGGCAATTAAAAACGCTCTTGCTGATATTGACCCTGATTTTGTTGCCGAACTCGATTCGGAAGAAATAGGTCAGGTGTCTAAAGAGTTAAGTTAATGATATTCAGCAAAGTTTTATAAAAATATTAAACTCGTAGTTTTTAAGGGTTAACTATATATCTTTTTTTAAGCTAATAGTGTATACTCTATGAAATTAGACATAATATTAAAATTAAAACGGAAAATGACAAAAGAAATGACAGACAAACAGACAGAAAAGAAAGCAAAAAAGACATTTAATGACCTCGGACTCTCAAAGAAAGTCCTGGAAGGAATTAATAAAAAAGGATTTGAAGAGCCTACCGATATTCAGGCAATGACAATTCCGGTAATGTTAAGAGATGATACCAACATCATTGCTCAGGCACAAACCGGAACAGGAAAAACCGCGGCATTCGGTTTGCCGCTGATAGAAATGATTGATCCGGAAGCGAAATCGGTTCAGGCGTTAATCCTTGTTCCAACCCGTGAGCTTGCGATACAGGTTTCGGAAGAAATTCATTCCTTACGCGGGGATATCAATATTAAAACAATGCCGATTTACGGAGGGCAGTCAATCGACCAGCAGTTGCGTAGATTGAGGAAAGGGGTTCATATTGTTGTTGGAACCCCGGGCAGGGTGATAGACCATCTTAAAAGAAAGACCTTAAAGATTGGTGGAATTGATCATCTTATACTCGATGAAGCTGATGAAATGCTTAATATGGGATTTATCGAGGATATGGAAGAGATAATGAAGCATACTAATTCCGATAAAAGAACTCTTTTATTTTCCGCAACAATGCCGCAGAAAATTAAAGATCTTGCGCGGAAATATATGGATGGTTATGAACTTCTTAAAGCTAAAAAAGAAACATTAACCACGAATCTCACGGAACAAATTTATTTCGAGGTTAAAGTTTCAGATAAATTCGAAGCTCTATGCAGAATTATTGATATTGAAGACGAATTCTACGGCTTGATATTTTGCAGAACTAAAAGCGATGTCGATAATATCTCATCTCATCTGATTGACCGCGGATATGACGCGGAAGCGATTCACGGAGACATTTCACAGATGCAAAGGGAAAAAACTTTAAACAGATTTAAAAAGAAGACAATTAATATTCTTGTCGCAACTGACGTTGCCGCACGCGGGATTGATGTTAACAACCTCACCCACGTTATAAATTATTCTCTACCTCAGGATCCGGAATCGTATGTCCACAGAATTGGAAGAACAGGTCGCGCCGGTCGTGAAGGAACAGCAATTACGTTTATAACCCCGAGCGAGTACCGCAGGTTGATGTTTATCCAGCGGATTGCGAAGACAGATATCAAAAAAGCAAAACTGCCGAAAGTCAAAGATATAATTAACGCGAAAAAGAAAAAAATATATGATGAGTTGGCAAGTATTCTTGAAGAAGATAAAGTTAACGCTGAATATTACAACTGGGCGAAATCTTTACTTGAAAATAACAATCCGACAGAAATTTTAGCAACCATTCTTAATTATTGCTTTGAAGATGAGCTTAATCCTGACGCATACGGCGAGATAAAAGAAGTCCGTTCAAAAGGAAGACAGTCTGATCACCGGGGTCAGCTTGATAGTCATGGCAAAACAAGACTTTTTGTCGCGTTAGGCAAAAAAGACAAGCTTAGTCCCAAGAAACTTATTAATCTTATTACGGGAAGAATTCACATCCGTCCGAGAAAGATTAATGACATTCAGATAATGGAAAAATTCTCTTTTGTAACACTTCCGTTTGATAAAGCTGAAAAAATTGTAGACAGTTTTAAGAAGAGGGGCGAGCGGCCGATTTTTACTCACGCGAACAAAAAATAGATTTTATTCACCCCGATTAAAGTAGCGGGCTGATATTAGAAATAATTTAATGAAAAAATTTCACTTTAATATTGGCATTATAACTTTCTTATTCGTTTTCGCTTTCGCATTGACAGCGAAGGAATATTCGCTGTCAAAAATTGAAAAAAAGAAAGTGTCCACACCTCCGCTGCATCAAAAGCTGGATCGGGATATCAATAAGTATAAATTACTTGTAGATGAAATGCTGGCCAGCCGTGCGACTGCAGTAAATCTTGTTAAAAAGTTAAAAGAGAAGCTTAAAAAAAATTCCCCTCTTTCCGGAAAGGATTTGGACATACTTAATCAAGGAATGCTGCATCAGCTCAAGCTTCGAAAAAAGATATTTGATATTGCGCGAAAATACGAACATTCCCAAAAAATG